>JAAYBH010000225.1 GCA_012718935.1 Clostridiales bacterium | reverse complement strand
TGCTGCCGCCATCGAGGTTGGACGCCTGAACGGCGCCGTATTCAAGGAGGATGTCGGCGCAGTCACCCACCGTACAGCCCAGGCTGTGCCCGATCTGGCGGCCGTCCACCGTCAAAAGCAGCACCGTACCGTCTTCCTTCTGGCCGATGGCGGTCCGCGGCTGGATGCCGAAGCCGACGGAACCGTCGGTCACCTTGACGCTGTTGATGATAAGCGCCGGAATAAATTCCACGGCGTCGCGGTATTCGCCCTTGTCCAGGCCGATGTAGAGCCGGTCGTCATAAGAAAAACCGATATTCAGGTAACCGTTCTTTATCGGTTTATTGTAGACGGCGCCATTTGCGATAAGGAGCCCGACGACTCTGCCGCCGTTGCCCCTCCATTCCGGGTCCGCAAAGCCGCTGGCATTGATCGCAAGTACGGCATTGTTATTTTTAGCGATTTGCTGGACCGTCTGGCCATGATCCCCAAGAGTCGTGGCAACTCCGATCCTGACATTTGACGGATTCTTGACAAAGGCGAGATTACCGGTGAACCCTTCTCCTTTGACTTCTGCTACCATTATGCCGTTTTCGGCGTCGATAATGAGAAGCTGATCACCGTTTTTCGTGTAGATTGGCGGTCCGCCGCCGTCCTGGCCGGTTTCGTTAATAAGCAGCTTGTCATATCCGTTTTTTATGAGATTCAGATTGCCGGTTATATATTCGTTGAAGCTCGCTTCATCGATTTCGTCATATTTTTTCAGAAACTCCGAAAGCGTGCGATCGGGTTCTTCGGTTGCGGGCGCATTCAGACTCGCACCGGGGCCGGCGACAGGTTCCCACGTGCTCTGAAACTCCTGCTGGCTCGCAATGACAGCTTCCTTGTTCGCCATGACGCCGTCAATGATCGATTGCGGTATGAAAAACGTTGCAAGCCACTTATGGCTGTAAGTGTCCATTGCGGTTTCTATGTAGATATCGCGCCATTTCTTTATGACAGGGATATTGGAAAAGACAGCGGTGCAATAAAGCCCCGCCAGCAGCGCGACAATTATTCCCAGGGTCAGAAGCCTTTTTGTGACCGGTTTTTTCTTCTTTTCAGCCGTATGTCTTTTACCCTTTGAGCTGAAAATAACGTGCTTTTTCGAATGTGTCGTCATACCGTTTATTTTCCTCACTTATCAGATTCGGTCATAAGCGTGTATTCATTCGGACTGTTGTACGGCGCGAATTTACTGTCATATTTTTTTGGTGACTGCGCAAACTAGCTTTGGAGGCGAGATATTTATGAGTCTGATACCATGTACGGGCGACTGCGTTTACCAGAAAGACGGATACTGCGGCCTTGAGCGCGCAGCGTCCCGGGGCAAGCCTTCTCAAGCCATCGATAAGTGTGTGCATTTCATCAAGCGTCAGAAATAGTTCATACAAGCGCGAGGCTGATTGCTTCCGAGATCGTTCTCGCTGTTATTATTTTAAGATTTGCCGGCGCCATATTTTTTACCATTGAATTTTTCGGGACGAGGCATGTCCCAAAGCCGAGGCGCATGATTTCAGAAAGACGCAGACTGAGCTGCGATACCGGACGCAGCTCCCCCGTCAAACCGATTTCACCGATGGCGACGAGATCATCACTGACGGGCTTGTCCCTGAAGCTGGAAGCAAGCGCCAAAATCGTCGCCAGGTCGGCGGACGGCTCGTCAATATTGAGCCCGCCGATGACATTGATATACGCATCGGAACCGCCGACGCGAAGGCCGCTGCGCTTTTCAAGAACTGCCAGCAGCATCATCGCCCGGTTATATTCGATACCGTTGGAATTCCTGCGCGGTACATTGTAAAAGCTGGGCGTTACAAGCGCCTGGACCTCGGCAAGAATCGGCCGCGTCCCTTCCATCACGCAGGTGACGCATGTTCCGGGTGTATTTGAAGGTCGTCCGGACAGCAAAAGCTCCGAGGGATTCCTGACCTCGGACAAGCCGTTTTCCAGCATTTCAAAAACGCCGATTTCGTTGGTGGAGCCAAAACGGTTTTTAGCGGCTCGCAGAATTCTGTAGCTCGCCGCCTGCTCTCCTTCAAAATACAGGACGCAATCGACCATGTGCTCCAGCACCTTCGGCCCAGCAATGGCGCCTTCCTTATTGACGTGCCCGATGAGAAACACCGTCACTCCCCTGCTTTTTGACAGCTGAAGGAGCGACATGGTGCATTCCTTGACCTGCCCGACACTGCCCGGAGCGGAATTCATTTCAGGGTCATAAAGCGTCTGGATCGAATCAATGATCATCACATCGGGCTGCAGCGCGTCTGAGGAAGCCAGCACCTCGCCCAGGTCTGTTTCAGCCAGCACATAAAAGCTGTCGCTTTGGACCTTCAGCCGTTCCGCGCGCATCTTCAGCTGACGTTCGGATTCCTCTCCCGTTACATAGAGTATTTTTAGCGTTTTCCCCAGATAGCCGCAGATTTGAAGCAGCAGCGTCGATTTACCGATCCCGGGTGCGCCGCCCACAAGCACCAGCGAACCTGTGACGGCGCCGCCGCCGAGGACGCGGTCCAATTCGCCAAGTCCTGTGCCAAATCGGATCTCTTCAGAGCTCTCCAGCTCGCTCAGGAGCTTCGGACTGCTTCTTTTAATAGGACGCGTGTTTGCCGCCGTCGCCTTCGATTTTGCCTCGACAGGCTGCTCGACAAGCGTATTCCAGCTGCCGCAGGCGGTGCATTTGCCCTGCCATTTTGGCGTTTCATTACCGCAATCCGTGCAATAAAAGGCTGTTTTAGCTTTCATTTGTTCCTCCGGAGTATATTTCACTCAAGGCTTTTTTGTTGCAAAGATAACCAGCCGCGATGACAGCCGCCACCTTGAGCCTGTATGTATCTGTCCTCAGAAGCCGCTCTTCTGCGGCGTTCGACAGGAAACCGCACTCTATGAGAATCGCCGGACAGCTAATCTTACTGAACAGCAGAATGGATTTCGGTATCCTTGTCGCGGTGCGTCTGTTTTGCGGATTCAGCGCGCCGATCAGAGACTTCTGCATATATTCGGAGAATTCCTCACTGCCCGGTGTAGCCGCGTATAAGACCTGCGCGCCGGAAGGGCTTCCGTCCGGGAAAATGTTCTGATGGATGCTGATCAATACGGCGTTATCAGTTTCATTGATGAGCTTGATGCGTCTTTTTTGATCTTCGGCCTTCTTCTCTCTGATCGTATGCGCTTTCCCGGAATAGTCCAGCACCTCCGATGTCCGTGTCAACACGGATTCAATGCCGTAAAAGCCCATAATCTGATCCAGCTTCAGGGCGATTTCCAGATTGATCTGGCTCTCCTTGGCGCCCGACAGCGAAATAGCTCCCCCGTCAGCTCCGCCGTGCCCCGCGTCAATGATCAGTATCGTTTCCGCCGGATCGGTCATCGCCGCTTCTGCATATTGACTGCTTACCTTTTGCGCTTTTGCAAGCAAAATGCTCAAAGTAATCAGGCATAAAGCGGCGGCG
>JAAYBH010000224.1 GCA_012718935.1 Clostridiales bacterium | reverse complement strand
CTTTGTGGGGCCGCCTGTAATTGAGATGCGGTTGGCAAACCGCTTCAACGCGCCTTTTGAGGCGCGGCCAGTTAAAGAGCCTTATAGGCTCAGTGCAGGCCACCCGTTATACGGGTGGTCCTGACTCAGATTTTGCTGCGGCAGGAATATGTTTATAATTCACATCAACTCTCTTCTGTGCTATAATCAAACTTGAGACCTATCTGTCATAATACCTATTTATTATACCTGCAATACATAATTTACCTACTTAATTATATCTAATTTTTATTTACAAATGCCGATAGTTTTTGTTTAATTAGTCTGAAGGCAAAACCGGCGGATATTCATTATTACAGATAATTTCCGATAAGGGAGTGAATGCCAGTGAGAAAGTTGAGCGGCGTGCGTACGCCGCACAATAAGAATACGGCCGAACGCGCGCCGGAGATTATTCCGACGCCGCCGGAGGTCGTGCTGCCGATGTCAATGCACATCGGCGCGCCATCGAAACCCGTTGTGAAGCCGGGTGATGAGGTAAAGGTCGGACAGCTGTTGGCGGAAGCCTCCGGCTTTGTCTCGTCGCCTGTCTATGCCAGTGTCTCCGGAAAGGTCAGGAGCATTGACGCGTTTGAAGGCGCAAACGGCGCCCGAACGACGGCAATTGTCATCGCCGCCGACGGCCTCCAGACCATTTACGATGATCTCACGCCGCCCCTTGTGACGAATACGGAAGACTTCATTACTGCCGTCCGCGACAGCGGAGCCGTCGGCCTCGGCGGGGCGGGCTTCCCCACGGCGGCGAAACTGAAGGTTGAGCCGGGCACGATCGACACGATCATCATTAACGGTGCGGAGTGCGAGCCCTATATTACCTCCGACACACGGACGATGCTCGACGACGCGGACCTGGTGTATGAGGGTGCGCTGCTGCTTAAAACGCATATGGGCGTCAAGAGCCTGATCATCGCCGTCGAGGACAACAAGCCGGAGCCGGTCAAAAAGCTGCGGGAGCTTTCCGCCGGAGACGGCGTCATTGAAATTCGCACACTGCCGGCGCTCTACCCCCAGGGCGGCGAAAAGGTCCTGATCTATCACACAACGGGCCGAATTGTCCCGGAGGGGAAGCTGCCGCTGGACGTGGGCGTCGTGGTTTTAAACGTCACGACCGTAGCTACCATCGCCCGGTATATTAAGACAGGCGTGCCCCTCGTTTCCAAATGCGTCACCGTCGACGGTCCGGCCGTAAAAGAGCCGAAAAATGTCATTGCCCCCATCGGGACGCCCGTCCGCGCGCTTTTTGATTATTGCGGAGGCTTTAGGGAGGAAGCAAAAAAAGTTCTCTACGGTGGTCCCATGATGGGTATTGCAATTCACGATCTGAGCCTGCCTGTTCTGAAAAGCACCAACGCGGTGCTGGCCTTTGGCGAAAAGGACGCGAAGCTCCCGCAGGAGACGGCCTGTATCCGCTGCGGCCGCTGCGCAGCCCACTGCCCGCTGAAGCTCATGCCGTTTTCCATCGAGACGGCTTATCAGCTCAAAAAGCCGGAGCTTCTGGAGAAATACAAGGTCAATATCTGCATGGAATGCGGCTGCTGCGCGTACGCCTGCCCCGCGAAACGGCGGCTGGTGCATGTGATGAAGCTGTCAAAGGCCATGCTGAGGGAGTATCAGACCGCCGTGAAGGCGGAGCAGGATAAAAAGAAGACCGACAAAAAGGAGGCGACTGTATGAGCAACCTGGCTTTATCCGCGTCGCCTCATATCCGCGACAGGGCGACGACAAGCCGCATCATGCTGGATGTCATCATCGCCCTGATACCTGCGCTGATTGCGTCCATCTGGATCTTCGGCGCCCGCGCGGCGCTGATTGTTGCCGTCTGCGTAGCGACATGCGTTTTCAGCGAGTGGCTCTACGAAAAGCTGATGAAAAAGCCGAATACCATTCGCGATCTGTCGGCTGTCATCACCGGCATCCTGCTGGCGTACAACCTGCCGGTGACCATCCCGGTCTGGCAGGCCATGTTCGGCAGTATTGTGGCCATCATACTCGTCAAACAGCTCTTCGGCGGCCTCGGAAAAAACTTCGCCAACCCGGCTATCACGGCCAGAATCGTCATGTTCCTGGCGTTCTCGGTCACAATGACCACATGGGTCATCCCGCCCGATATGGTCTCGGGCGCGACGCCTCTGGCCCTCCTCAAAAAAGGAGAGACCGCCGCGCTGCCCATGCTGCTCGATATGTTCCTGGGCGTCCGGGGCGGCTGTTTGGGAGAAACGAGCGTTCTGGCGCTTCTTTTGGGCGGCTGTTACCTGATGATCCGCCGTGTCATCTCCTGGCATATCCCCGTGACATTCATCGCCACGGTCTTCGCCCTTACGGCGCTCCTGGGCAGGGAGCCGGTCTATCAGGTCATGTCCGGCGGCCTCGTCCTGGGTGCGTTCTTTATGGCCACCGATTACGTCACCTCACCCCAGACGAACTGGGGACGCGTCATCTTCGCATTCGGCGCGGGCTGCCTGACCGTTCTGATCCGCGCTTACGGCAGCTATCCGGAGGGCGTGTCGTATTCCATCCTCCTTATGAACATCCTCGTACCCTATATCAACAAGGCGACGCTCCGCCGCGCGTTTGGGGGTGCCAAAACATGAAAAAGGAATTTGTGCTGCCCATCCTGGTGCTGACGCTCATCTGCCTGTTCATCTCGGCGGCCCTGGCAATTACGAATAATTTCACCGGGCCTGTCATCGCAAAAGCAGCGGCCGACAGAGCGGAGGCGGCACGGAGCGAGGTCATCCCCGAGGCCGACAGCTTCGAGCTGCTTCAGGTTGAAGGACTCCCCCAGACGGTCAGGGAGGTCTATAAAACAACAAACAACGCAGGGTATGTCTTTATGCTCACAGTCTCAGGGTACGGCGGTGATATCAATATCATCTGCGGCATCGCCCCGGACGGGACGATCATCTCGGCAAAAACACTGGCGCACACGGAAACGAAGGGTATGGGCTCGAAAATCACGGAGGAGCCCTTTGCCGGACAGTTCCCGGGAAAGGACGCGTCGCTCGAGGGCGTGGACGCTATTTCCGGCGCGACCATCTCCAGCAGAGCCTACATAAACGCCGTCAAAGATGCCGTCGCGGCATATGAAATCGTAAAGGGGGTTCAGTGATGGGCAGGCTCGCGAATCTCACGAGAGGCATAATTAAAGAAAATCCCGTGCTCGTCCTCGTTCTGGGCACATGCCCGACGCTGGCCGTCTCCACTCAGGCCATGAACGCCGTCGGCATGGGCATCGCCGCCACCGCCGTGCTGGTCTGCTCCAACATGGCCATCTCACTCCTGCGCAACGTTATTCCCGACAAGGTCCGGATTCCGTGTTACATCGTCCTGATCGCCGGATTCGTCACCATCGTCCAGATGATTGTGGAGGCTTTCGCCTATTCGCTTTATGAAGCGCTGGGAATTTACCTGCCCCTCATCGTCGTCAACTGCATCATATTGGGGCGCGCCGAAATGTACGCCAATAAGAATACTGTTGCGAACTCAGCGCTGGACGGGATCGGCATGGGCATCGGCTTCACGCTGACGCTCCTCGTCATGGCCTCCATCCGTGAGATTTTCGGTAACGGCACATGGTTCGGCATATCGCTCCCCGTGCTTTCTCAAAACAATATTTCCGTCCTGACAATGGCCCCCGGCGGCTTTATTATCTTCGGCTGTCTCATCGCCCTTGTCAATAAGATCACAAAGGGCAAGGCAATAAGGAAAAGCGATTTCGGCTGCGCCGGCTGCCCGTCGGCAGAGGCATGCGGCAAGCTCTCGTGCCAAACGGGAGGTGACGGTAAATAATGGATTTCAAAGCCCTGATCGTCATCCTGTTGAGCGCGGTGCTTGTCAACAACTATGTCCTGCGCCAGTTCCTCGGCATCTGCCCGTTTTTGGGCGTTTCAAAGGAACTCAAAAACGCCACCGGCATGAGCATCGCCGTTATCTTCGTTATGCTGCTGGCCACAGCCGTCACCTGGCCGATTCAGACATATCTGTTGGACGCCAACGGTCTCGGATACCTGCAGACGATCGTCTTCATCCTTGTCATCGCCGCACTTGTCCAGCTGGTCGAAATCGCACTAAAGAAATACATCCCGGCGCTCTATACGGCCCTGGGCGTCTACCTGCCGCTCATCACTACCAACTGCGC
This sequence comes from Clostridiales bacterium, assembly GCA_012718935.1. Lineage (GTDB taxonomy): Bacteria > Bacillota > Clostridia > Oscillospirales > Oscillospiraceae > Sporobacter. The sequence continues at coordinate 406 of JAAYBH010000224.1, read as the reverse complement.
CGTTCTGGGCGTCACTATCGCCAATATTGACAAGGACTACAGCTTCATCGAGGCGATGGTCAACTCCTTCGGCTCCGGCTTCGGCTTCATGCTGGCCATGGTCATTTTCTCGGGTGTCCGAGGTCATACGGAGGCCAGCGAGCCGCCGGAGTCCTTCAAGGGCCTGCCGATCACGCTCATTTCAGCCGCCATCCTGTCCCTTGCGTTTTTCGGCTTTAACGGCGTCATCGAAAACCTGTTCGGTTAAGGAGGAATAAATGAGTACTGTCGTTATGGCAATCCTTGCCGTCACGGTGATCGGCGTCATCTGCGCCGTCATGCTGGCTGTCGCCTCCAAGGTTATGGCGGTCAAGACGGATGAAAAGGCGGCCGAGCTGCGCGAGGCGCTCCCCGGCGCCAACTGCGG
>JAAYBH010000223.1 GCA_012718935.1 Clostridiales bacterium | reverse complement strand
TCAGGTCTTTTCCAGCAGGTATTCCTCGGCGTATTTTGACGCGACGGCGCCGTCGGAAGCCGCCGTGACGATCTGGCGCAGGGGCTTTGCGCGAACATCGCCCACGGCGAAAACGCCGGGGATACTCGTCCGTGTCGTTTCGTCGGCAGCGATATAGCCGTTTTCGTCCATGTCGACCTGACCGGAAAACAATCCGCTGTTCGGAATCCTTCCGATGGCGACAAATATCCCGTCGCAAGCGAGCACCGTCATCTCGCCTGTCCTGATGTTTTCGACTTTCGCACCCGTCACTTTCTTTTCATGCAGGATGGCGGAAATTTTCGATTCGGGCAAAAACGTCAGGTTTTCAGTATTTCTGATGGTTTCCAGATAGCTTTTCGAGGCGCGGAGCGTTTCGCGCCGGTGGATGAGATAGACATGCGCGCATATCTTCGCCAAAAACAGCGCGTCGGTGACGGCAGTATCGCCGCCGCCCACAACAATCACGGTTTTACCCTTGTACATCATGCCGTCGCAGGTGGCGCAGTAGGCCACGCCGCGGTTTTGGAGCCTCTGTTCCTCAGGGAGGCCCAGCGTCCTCGGCGAAGCACCCGTTGCCAGAATGACGGTATCGGCCTCGTAATCGCCGTCATATGTGTGAACAAGCTTGGGCTTCCTCCCCAGCTCGACAGACGTGACATCCGTGAATATACTTTCAGCGCCGAAACGGTCGGCGCCCAGCTTCATTTTCTCACCCAGCTCAAAGCCGTCGATGCCGTCTTCAAAGCCGGGGTAATTGTCCACCCGGCTCGTTGTGGCCATCTGGCCGCCCGGCGACAGCTTTTCAAGCACCAGAGTCTTCAGCCCCGCCCGCGCGCAGTAGAGCGCCGCCGTATAACCGCCCGGCCCCCCACCGATAATGACCGTATCGTAATGCACCATTGTCACCTCATCCTTTTTTTCTTCTTCCTGCGTTCTTTCTTTACTTTACGCCCTGTTCGCTGAGCCATTTGTCGATTTCGGCCCGGGAGCCGGGATTGACAAGCGGCTCGCCCGCATTGCCGTCCTTGAAAAGCAGAAGCGTGGGAATTGTCATGACCTCAAACCTGTCCTCCAGCTCCTCGTTATCGTCCACGTTGAGCTTGCCGACGACGAGCTTATCCGCGTAGCTCGACGCCACGGTGTCGACGACCGGCATGATCCTCTTGCAGTAGCCGCACCAGGGCGCCCAGAAGTCCACTAGCACCGGCTTATCGGAGCCTTCGACCTCGGTTTTAAAATTTTCTTTTGTCACAGTGATGATTGGCATGGTTTTCCCTCCTGTTGTATCTTTCTGCAGATAATTATATTGAATTTCCGTGCGCCGGCAAGTGATAACGTCACATACAGGATTCTTTTTTTTATTATTATAAAGATAAAGCTGTAATATAACAACTCTTTATGGTATATTTGGTCTATCAGGAATCGGAGGTAAATATATGCTGAAACTGAGCGGCGTTGGCGTCACGGCTGAGGGGGAGAACGGCAGCGTCCGAATCCTTCGCGATATCAGCCTGACTCTTGAAAACAAAAAAATCTACGTCATGACCGGACCCAACGGCGGCGGAAAGTCTTCGCTGGCCAAAGCGATCATGGGTATTTATCAAACGACCGAAGGTAACATAACATTGGACGGCACCGATATTACCGATTTATCGATCACGGAGCGCGCACAGCTGGGGATCGGTTACGCGTTTCAGTCGCCGGCACGCTTCAAAGGCCTGAAGGTGAAGGACTTTATGAAGCTGGCCGCAGGAAAAAGCAGCAAGGTCGACCACTGTTCACTTCTGTATGACGTCGGTTTGTGCGCGCAGGATTATGTAAATCGGGAGATCAACGCCAGCATGTCCGGCGGCGAGCTGAAGCGGATCGAAATCGCCAGCATTCTGGCCCGCAGCCTGAAGGTGGCGCTTTTCGACGAACCGGAAGCCGGTATCGACCTCTGGAGCTTCCAGCGGCTGACGGATACCTTCCGGGCGCTGAATGAAAAGTCGGACGCGACGATCATCATCATCTCCCATCAGGAGCGTATCCTCCGCCTTGCCGACGAGGTCATCCTTGTATCGAACGGCACAGTCAGCGAGATCACCACACAGGAAAAATTCCTCGGCACACTGAGCGACGACGAGTCTGCCTGCCGGTGCCGGGTCGCATGTATCAGGGAGGACGCAGTCGATGCTGGATGCAATAGATAAAAAGCTTCTGGAAGAGGTCGCCGACCTGCATGAAATTCCCCAGGGTGCTTACAATATCCGTAAGAACGGCGCGGGTATACAGCGGAACACGACGGCCAATATCGATATCGTCACGAAGAAGGATAAGCCCGGCATAAACGTCATCGTGAAGCCCGGCACCAAGAAGGAGAGCGTCCATATCCCTGTTATTCTGTCCCAGAGTATGGACGATCTCGTCTACAACACGTTTGAAATCGGCGAGAACGCCGACGTATTGATCGTCGCCGGCTGCGGCGTTCACAATACCGGCAGCAAAAAGGCCCAGCATGACGGCATTCATGAATTCTTTGTCCGCAAGGGCGCGAAGATGAAATACGTCGAAAAGCATTACGGCGAGGGCGACGGCAGCGGCGCCCGGGTTCTGAACCCGACGACCATCATCGAGATCGATGAGGACGGCGTCGCCGAGCTGGAGATGGTCCAGATCAGGGGCATCGACACCGCCAAACGCGACACCCTTGTGAAGCTCCACAAAAACGCCAGGCTCATTGTCTCCGAAAGGCTCCTCACATACCAGGAGCAGGACGCGGTGTCGGACATCACCGTCGAGCTTTTGGAGGAAGGCTCCTCGGCGCAGGTTATTTCCCGCTCGGTGGCCCAGGATAAATCAAATCAGGTGTTCCATCTTAATCTTCGCGGTTACGCGGGCTGCCGCGGCCATATCCAGTGCGATTCCATCATCATGCACGACGCTCATGTGTCGTCCATCCCGGAGATTACCGCGTTCCATTCCGACGCGCAGCTCATCCACGAAGCGGCCATTGGCAAGATCGCCTCGGAGCAGCTGATAAAGCTCATGTGCCTCGGTCTCACGGAAAAAGAAGCCGAGGACACTATATTGCAGGGTTTTCTGGCTTAGCCAGCGGACATAAAAATAATATGGATAATATGGAGGTCAGTTTTTTATGAAAAGATATGTTTGTGTCGTATGCGGTTATATTTACGATCCGGCCGAGGGTGACCCCGACAACGGCATCGCCCCGGGTACAGCGTTTGAAGACCTGCCCGACAATTGGGTATGCCCCGTCTGCGGTGCCACAAAGTCGCAGTTCGAGGAAGAATAGGGCGTACTTCATTCTTGTTTTGAGGTGATGAAGATGACGTTTGAACAGCTCAACCCGCATTCCTGCCGGACATACCTGCTCGGCAGTGAAAACGACGGCCGCGTGATTCTCGTCGACCCTGTGATCGACCACTTCAACGACTATCTTGATTTGCTGAAAACAAGAAATCTCACCCTGACCCACGTGATCGACACCCATACCCACGCCGACCACATCTCGGCCGGTCCGGCGTTAAAGGACGCCACAGACTGCAAATATCTCATGCACGAAAAAGCCCCTGCGCAATGTGTTGACATCCGGCTGAAGGACGGCGACACGCTGAATCTGAACGGCATCCTGTTTGATGTCGTCCATACGCCCGGGCACACAAAAGATTCCGTCAGCCTGATCGTGGACGGGAGGCTTTTGACCGGCGACTTCCTCTTCCTGGACGACGCCGGCGGCGGCCGGGACGACCTGCCCGGCGGCAGCGCCGCCGAGCACTGGGAGAGCCTTTCAAAGGTATTCGAGCTGCCGAATGACCTGATCGTCTACCCGGCTCACGAGTACAGGGGACGTCAGCCCTCCAGCCTTGGCCGTCAGAAGCAGCTGAATCCCCACTATAAATCAAGGACAAAAGAAGAATTCGTCAGCTATATCGAGGATCTTCGCCTCGGCCCGGCGGACTGGATGGCCGACGTCCTGAAAGCCAACTACGCCTGCGCCCAGGATCCGAAGGGCGTCTGGATCCCCGTCGACGTACCGGCCTGTGAAATCAAGGGGACATTGGGTAAAGGCGTCAACGAGATCGCCGCGGAATTCATTTCCGCCCGCGCACTCAAGGAGCTTCTGGCGCTGGATAGAACACCGCTTTTACTGGATGTCCGCGAACCCTACGAGCTGAGCGGCGACCTCGGCGCCATCGACGGCGTCAGAAATATCCCGATTGCTTCCCTCAGTTCCAGACTGGACGAGCTTGCCGATTTTACCGATAAGGAAATCGTCGTCGTCTGCCGCTCGGGCGCCCGCGCCACCACAGGCGCCCAGATTTTGAAAAAAGCCGGCTTCAGGGATGTCAAGGTTCTTGATGGCGGCATGCTCCTATGGAACAAAAGCAAATAGCGCAAAAAGAGCCGCCATTTTTATGGCGGCTCCAATAAAATACACAAAGGCAGATAAAGCTGCAAACAACGGAGATCATATAATCAGAAAGCGCCTGGAGGCCTGCCATGTCTAAGCTTTATGAATTCGAAGCTGAAATCAAAAAGGTCGACGGCATCGACGGGGCTTATGTGGAAATTCCGTTCGATGTCAAACAGGAATTTGGGAAAGGTCGCGTGCCGGTTTACGCCACCTTTGACGATGCGCCGTATGAGGGCAGCCTTGTTAAAATGGGTACACCCTGTCATATCCTCGGCATCCGGAAGGATATCCGCGCCAAAATTGGCAAGCAGCCGGGAGATACCGTTAAAATCACGCTTCGGGAAAGGTGATTTTATCTTCTGTACCGCCGGCTTTACATTTTTTTCAGATATGCTTTATTCGGTCATAATGCTATGGCGCGGTGCAAGAATGAACATCTATATCCTGCATATGTTCCTCATTCCCGTTGTTGCGATTTTTAGTGCAACGTTCCACCTGCAGCTCCGGTCTGTTCCGGTCGCCCTTGTTTTCTCCGCGGCATCCTGCGTATTATTCTCGTGTCCGCTCTGCGGGAGATTGATCGACGGAATCAGGCAGCATATGAACCGGCTGCTGCCGGGAGCAAAATTTTTATAAAAAAATGACAGTAAACAATACGATTCTTGCATTATTCACCAATTGAAGGTGCAGCGCGGAGAAGGTATAATATAGGTACCTATTCTATGGAGGTCACATTATGCTCAAGTTTTCAAAATCGAATCTGCTGGAGCAGCACGCTTATAATTACAGCCTGCAGGAAGTCGAAGCACCAAACCTGTACCGTGACCTCTACCCGTATACCGAAGCCCCGAAAACACCTTTCAACCACCGCCATGTGCCCATGAACGTGCCGGACGAGCTCTGGATCACCGACACGACGTTCCGCGACGGTCAGCAGTCACGCTCGCCGTACACAACCGGGGAGATGGTAGACCTCTACAAGCTCCTGCACAGGCTCGGCGGTGATAAGGGTGTCATCCGCCAGACGGAATTTTTTGTCTACAGCAAAAAGGATAAGGACGCCGTCCGCAAGTGCATGGAGCTCGGCTACAAATTCCCCGAGGTGACCACATGGATCAGGGCCTCGAAAGAGGACTATAAGCTTCTGAAGGATCTCGGCATTAAGGAAACCGGCATCCTGGTCAGCTGCTCTGATTACCATATTTTCAAGAAAATGAAGATGAGCCGCTCCCAGTGCCTGGAGCACTATCTCTCTGTTCTGAAGGATGCGCTCAGCGAGGGGATCATTCCGCGCTGCCACTTCGAGGATATCACCCGGGCGGACTATTACGGCTTTGTTGTCCCGTTCGCCACCGAGCTGATGCGGCTTTCCAGGGAATCGGGCATACCGATCAAAATCCGCGCCTGCGATACGCTGGGCCTCGGCGTGCCGTATCCCGGCGCCGCCCTGCCGCGCAGCGTGCCGGGCATCATCTATGGGCTCCGGCATTACGCCGAGGTGCCGGATCATTGGCTCGAATGGCACGGTCACAACGATTTTTACAAGGGTGTCATCAATGCCTCGACAGCCTGGCTCTATGGTGCGGGGGGCGTCAACTGCGCGCTTCTGGGAATCGGCGAGCGGACGGGCAACGTTCCGCTGGAGGCAATGATCTTCGAATACATTTCCCTGCGCGGCACGAACGACGGTATCGACACCACCGTCATCACTGAGATTGCCGATTACTACAGGCACGTGCTCCATTACGACATCCCACCCATGACGCCCTTTGTCGGCAAAAGCTTTAACCTGACGCGGGCGGGCATCCACGCCGACGGCCTTTTAAAGGACGAGGAGATATACAATATCTTCGATACGGACAAGGTTTTGAACCGGCCCGTCACCGTCGCCGTCAGCAACACCTCCGGCGCCGCCGGCATCGCCATGTGGCTGAAGGAAAACAAGAACATGAAGGTCGGCAAAAGCGACCCGATCGTCAAACACATCAAGGAATGGGTCGACGCTCAGTACGAGCACGGCCGCATCTCCGCCATCGCCGACGAGGAGCTTTTTAAGCTCGTCCTGGAGTTTCAGAAAGCTTAAAAAATAAGAGTCAGGACCACCCGTATAACGGGTGGCCTGCACTGAGCCTATAAGGCTCTTTAACTGGCCGCGCCTCAAAAGGCGCGTTGAAGCGGTTTGCCAACCGCATCTCAATTACAGGCGGCCCCACAAAG
>JAAYBH010000222.1 GCA_012718935.1 Clostridiales bacterium | reverse complement strand
GGGTCCCGCGGCGTTATGACGGCCGACAACCCGCCCGTTCTGAAAAGCTCGCGGCTCAGCTCCGTTCCCAGATAATTTGTGACAAACATGCCGTCCACATAGAGCTCGCTGCCCCTGACCTCCATTTTTCCAATTGTCACATTGCAGAACTGGCCGACGCTTTTGCCCTTCGTGAAACGATAGCAAAGGAGAAGAACGGTAATGCCGACGATAACGCCCGCGGCGATGCCGGTTATCATCGTAAAGCGGCTGACGAATTTGATCGCCAATACGGACAGCAGCGCGGTGATGAGGGAAATGTAGTTTCGCGATTCAAAGGTTTTCGAAATGCCGTCGATATACGCTTCACCCCGTTTGACGTATTCCGTCTCCTCCAGCTGCTCCAGGCTCTCCCGCTCCGAGGTACGGATATCCCGGAACTGCTGCACCGCCACCGTCAAAAAAGTGACCGCCACAAAATCGTGGGCGAGCAGGGCCGGTACGGCGACAGCGCCCAATGACGCGGCAATGAAGCCAAGGATAATATTATTGAAATACGCGCTCGGGTACGTCGGAATCTGCCTCAGATCAATCCTCATCGTATAAAGACGCGCCGTGGTGCCCATCACAATTCCGGTCACAATCATGTAAATATCGGCAGAAGTCAGGGATTTTACAGTTTCCAAAAAATCAGCTCCTGCCCATAGAATGACCTGATTCCCGGCAAATATAACGAAGGAAAAACTGGTATTACCACGCTTTTTCAGATTGAATTGGTTTCTGGGAAGATGTAATATAAAAGTTAGAAATATAACAGGAGGAATCACTGTGATCATTGACCTGATCAAAGCAACCGTGAAAAAAGAGTATATCGGCGAAGCCGTTGAGGCCATGAAGAGCCAGACGCTGCAGACAAAAGAAGACGAGGGCTGTGTTCTGAGTCACGTTTTTCAATTGAAATCGGACCCCGCCGTTTTTTATATGCTGATCGGCTGGGAAAACCCCGAGGCCATCGAGAAGCACCTCAGCTCTGAGCACGACCTGAAATTCCGTGAGAAAATGGACGAAAAGATGGCGGCGCCGATTGAAATGCTTGATTGGGACATGCTCATATAATAGAATAACGGGCATGATATCTACGCATATATCATGACTATAAAATCGCAACCGGAAATTGGAGTGTTCAATATGCCCAGACAAAAGAGAGTGGCGGCAATCCACGATATATCCTGCTTCGGAAAGTGCTCCCTGACTGTGGTTCTGCCGATCCTGTCCAGCGCGGGAATCGAAACGAGCGTCATTCCCACCGCCGTTTTATCCACGCATACGGGAGGCTTCACAGGCTACACCTACCGCGACCTGACGGAAGATATCCTACCGGTGGTATCCCACTGGCAGACGCTTGACCTGACCTTCGACGCCGTTTATACCGGCTTCCTCGGTTCGTTCCGGCAGATCGATATCGTTTCCGAAATTTTTGACCGGCTGAAGACGGAGGACAACATGATCATCGTCGACCCGGTCATGGCCGATAACGGGAAGCTCTACCCCATATACGGCGACGACTTCCCCTCCGGCATAAAAAAGCTCTGCCGGAAAGCAGATCTCCTTATCCCAAACATTACGGAGGCTTGCCTGCTCCTGGGGCGGAAATATGAGCCCGGACCGTACGAGGTCTCCTTCGTTGAGAGCATGCTCGACGAGCTCGCCGGCCTTGGGCCAAAGCAGGTCGTTTTAACCGGTGTCTCCTTTGACGATGCGCATCTCGGCGCGGCCAGCCTGGATTATGCGTCCGGCAAAATCGATTATTCCTTTTCCAAGCGCATTGAAGGCTTTTACCATGGGACGGGCGACGTATTCGCATCGACTCTTGTCGCCGGGCTCCTCACCGGACATGACCTGAACAAAGCTTCAAGACTTGCTGTGGATTTCACTGTAAAAAGCATCATCCGCACAAAGGACGCCGGAACCGACATCCGCTTCGGCGTTAATTTTGAAGCGGGTCTCGGAGAACTGGCAAATATCCTGTAGCTGCCGCTCACACGCATTTTTGCAGGACGCTTCGCCCAAACTTTACATTTAGTTTCAATTTTTACATAATTGTTCCGATATATATTAATGAGATTTATCGTACCAGGTAATTAATATATGTTTTGGGTGCTCTTATGAATGTTTTTATTGCCAGACAGCCGATTTTTGACCGGAGAAACAGAATATATGGTTATGAGCTTCTGTTCAGGCAAAACAACAACAATTATTTCGTACCGATGGATGACGACATCGCCACGGCCGAGCTGATATACAATTCCTTTCTCGTATTTGGCATTGACAACTTGACCGACGGTACAAAAGCTTTCATCAATTGCTCCAAAGGGCTTATTAACAGTGACTTCCTGGAGGTTCTTCCAAAGGACAAAATTGTCGTCGAGATTCTGGAGCGCGATAAGGCGTCCCGGGCGACGATGGACGCGTGCCAAAGGTTCCAGTCCCTGGGATACAAACTGGCTCTTGACGACTTTATCCTCGACGAAGATAACCTGCCGCTTGCCGGCCTGACAAATATTATCAAGGTTGATTTCCCGGATGTGAGCTTCGAGCAGCAGGCGGCTCTTATCAAAAAATATAAAAATAAGGTGATTTTCCTCGCTGAAAAAATAGAAACGAGGGAAGATTACAGGAAAGCCGTTGAACTCGGATATGATTTGTTCCAGGGGTATTTTTTCTGCAAGCCGGCCATTCTCAAATCGAAAGATATCAAAACCGTCCATTCCAGTCTGATCGCCATCATCGACGAGCTCCACAAGCCCGAGCCGAGTTATACTAAAATTTCAGACATCATCCAGACAGATCTCGGTCTCTCTTACAAGCTGCTGCGGCTTGCTAATTCTGTTTACATCGGAGCGAGGTTCAAGGTCGAATCGATTAAGCAGGCGCTGAATTTGCTGGGCACACGCGAATTGTACCAGTGGATATCCCTGATGATCCTGAAGGATCTGCAGGATAACGAGAACGGGGAACTCGTCAAGCAATCCCTGATACGCGGGAAGCTTATGAACATGCTGGCTGTCGAATTCCACAGACCTGATCGTGATTCCGATTACTTCTTTATCGGGATATTCTCATTGATCGATGTGATATTGAGTAAAAGCTTCGAGGAAATTCTTGTGGGGCTGCCGCTGTCCGACAGGGTAAAAAACACGCTTCTCGGCGAAAAAAACGATATCCGTGAGCTTTTGGACTGCATTGCCAGCGTTGAAAAAGCGGAATGGGACAAGCTCAATCAGTATAACGCCATGCGGATGATCGGCCCGGAAAAATTTATGACGCAATATGTTGAGGCTATCAAGTGGGCAAACAGTCTGAATGATTGACATAGGGTATAAAGCCGCCGGCCGGGTTGCCCCGGCCGGCTGACATGTTTGTACAGGGCTTAGCTCAAAAACGTGACCTTGCCGGTGCCGATGGCGTATTTGGCACCGACGACCTCAACCTTCCCCGACCTGATCAAATGCTTAATCACCGTGTTGCTCCTGATCTCCGCGGCCGTATCGCGAATGTTTTCATCCTCACAGGCCTCGTATGCATTCCGGCTTTCACAGACCTTGTCATAAGACCTGCCGATTTTATCGGTGATGGCTTTGATACAGCCGTGCACTCCGCCGTGCGCGTCTATTGTCGCCCTGACGGCGCCGCATTTTTCATGGCCGAGCACAACGATGAGGGGAATACCCAGATGCTCGGCGCCGTATTCGACGCTGCCGAGCGCCACGTCGTCCACCACGTTTCCCGCTGTGCGCACAACAAAAAGCTCGCCCAATCCCTGGTCAAAGACGATTTCCGGCGGTACACGGGAATCGGAGCAGCAGACAACGACGGCAAACGGATGCTGCCCGTTGTCGGACAAATCCCGGATTCTGCTTTCGCCGATATCTTTTGCGGTAAGCGTTCCTTCAACAAACCTCTTATTGCCCGCCATAAGGCGG
>JAAYBH010000221.1 GCA_012718935.1 Clostridiales bacterium | reverse complement strand
GTCTGCCGATCCCTGAGGATATATCACAGCCTCTCATCGTCTCCGTCAGGCTGCCGCGTGTTCTCAGCGTCGCGCTTGTAGGCGCAGCTCTCTCCGTCTGCGGCGCCGCCATTCAGGGGCTGCTGCGCAATCCACTGGCCGACAGCTCCACTATGGGCGTCTCCTCCGGTGCCGGTGTCGGCGCCTGCCTGTCCATCGCATTCGGCCTCACGATCCCCGGCCTCGGGAACGCAGGGACGATGGTAACGGCGATGATCTTCGCTTTTCTGACCCTCATGCTGATTCTGACGCTCTCATATAAAATTGATTATTCTTTATCGACCAATACAATCATCCTGATCGGCATGATCGTCACGATGTTTGCCAGCTCTGTCATCAGCCTTGTGATCACCTTTGCCGGGCACAAGGTCAATCCGATTATCTTCTGGCTCATGGGCTCCCTTTCAAGCGCAAAATATTCGGACGTTTTAATCCTTCTCGGCTCTCTCGCCGTTTTCGGAACGGTTATCCTCTTTTTCGCGCAGGAGCTCAATGCCTTTGCTATCGGCGAGGACAATGCCCGCCATATCGGCGTCAATGTCAAACGGTCAAAATATGTCATTCTCATCGCCGTATCGGCTCTGGTCGGTATTTGCGTCTCCATCGGCGGGACGATCGCCTTCGTCGGACTTGTCATTCCCCATATGACCCGGATGCTCGTCGGCCCGAACCACAAGCGCCTGCTCCCGGCGTCGCTTTTTTCAGGCGCAACCTTCCTGATGCTGGCCGATCTCCTGGCGCGGACGCTCCTGAATCCGAAGGAGCTGCCCATCGGCGTTGTCACGTCTTTTGTGGGTGCATTTGCGTTCGTCTTCATTTTCTACAGAACGAGAAAGGCGAAGTAATATGCTTGATATTCAAAATCTCACCGTGCAATACGGCAGCCTGAAGATTGTTGATAACCTCTCCTTCAGCGTTCGGCCGCAGGAATGGCTGATGGTCGTCGGGCCGAACGGCGCAGGAAAAAGCACCATCGTCTCCGCCATCGCTCAGGGCGTCCCCTACAGCGGCAGAGTCCTGATTGATTCCCGTGATGTGTCAAAAATGAAGCCGAAAATAGCAGCGAAGTATTTCGGCGTCCTGACGCAGAACCACTCTGTCGGGTACTCCTTTACCGTCGAAGAGGTCGTACGGCTGGGGCGGTACGCGTTTTCAAAAGGAATGTTCTCACCCAGGGATAAAGTAAACGAAGAGAAAATCGAGAATGCCATCCGAATGACCGGTATGGAGTCTTTCCGTAAGCAGTCGGTGCTGACTTTGTCCGGCGGCGAACTGCAGCGGACGTTTCTGGCGCAGCTTTTAGCCCAGGATCCGCAGCTTCTCATCCTCGACGAGCCGACGAATCATCTGGATCTCGTTTACCAGAAGCAGATTTTCGAGCTGATCAAACGCTGGATCAGTGACACCGGCCGCGCCGTCGTCTCCGTCGTCCATGATCTCAATCTCGCCAAAGCCTACGGCACCCACACCCTGCTTCTGGACCGCGGACGCGCAGTCTCCTTCGGCGAAACCGGCGGGGTATTGACGGCAGCGCATCTCAACAGCGTCTATTCCATGGACGTTTATGCTTGGATGCGCCGGATGCTCTCCCAATGGGATAATGCGTAAGTGCGATTCATCATCACCGCTTTTTCCTTCCCGCCTATGGTTGGGCGGCAAGTTTGTGCTTCCCGCCTATGGTCGGGCGGAAGTCACCTTTATATTACCGAGAGTTGCGTTATAATGAAATACCCTATCCACCCTCCCGAATAAGCAGAGGGCTGGTTCTCCTGCTTTTTATTTATCTTTGGAGGTTTATATGCTTCTTTATCAATTCAAGAACGGCGACGAACTCCACCGCCGGGATCGGGCGTTGATCGCGGTCTTCAGCGCCCCGCGCGATGTGCTTAGCACATCGCCTATTAACGGCGGGTATCGCAGCAGCTTGAAATATGTTTTCAATCATAACTGCAAAGAGGCCGGCTATAAGCATACACCTCTCAAAGCCCCGACATATGCCGAACATATGAAGCTCGTTGCCGCGGAACTCGGTCTCGAGGCGCATCATGCCTGCGGTCTTTCCACCGCTGCCGATATGGATAATGTTTCAATACGGGAGGAGACATTCGAGGATCTGACGGTCACCGCCATCGTCACCGGCGGGATCGATGAAAACGGTGGGCGTGCCGGCGATCCGGCAGCCTGGCATGAATCTGACGGCGGCTCGATTCCCGTTACGGGGACGATCAATATTATGCTGTTTATCGACGCGAAGCTGCCGGAGGGTACGCTGACCCGGGCGCTCGTTACCTGCACCGAAGCCAAAACGGCGGCGCTGCAGGAGCTCCTGGCACCGAGCCTCTATTCCTCCGGTCTCGCCACAGGCTCCGGCACGGACGGTACCGTCATTGTCTCGAACCCGCAGTCCCCCGTTTATCTGACCTATGCCGGCAAGCATTCCAAGCTCGGCGAGCTGATCGGCCGCACCGTCATGAAGGCCGTCAAAGAGGCGCTTTATCTCCAGACAGGCCTCAACGCAGCCCAGCAATTCAATAT
>JAAYBH010000220.1 GCA_012718935.1 Clostridiales bacterium | reverse complement strand
ATGAACCGCCCGCCTGACGCCTGCCGGGATGCTCCAGGAAGATGACGGCCGGGTCTGCAGCAGAAGACCCGGCTGTCATTTTTGTGATGGGGTACCTATATCGATATATTATTTCCCGCGTTCTCTGTCGTAAAATTCCCGGCTGTAGGCGAAGACCTCGGAGACCATGACCCACGCCCTTTCCGGATCAAATTCGAAGATATTGATGTACGCGCCGCCGCCCCTGCCGTAGAGGTCGATTGTTTTCCGCAGCTTTTCGGCGATCTCCCATTCAGCTGCATATTCATTTTCATAGTGCGGACCTTCCGTGTGGTTTATGTACTTACGCGCGCAAAACTATGCAATTCCATTAATATAACAATAAGACTATCGCGTTAAGTCAGCATACCCCAAGATATTGGAGTTGGCTACCGCGCAGAGTAGCCTGGGGAATATTTGGTTTCTAAAACCTCTTCGATTGAATCGGTAACAAAATTCATCCAGATAGCTCTGCAAGTGTTTATCGGCAAGGCCATGAAACGTACCGCTGATAAAGGCCTTGGCGTTACCGACAAGTATGTGCAGCCATTTCAACATATCCGATTTTGAATCAAACACCTTGAACTGATGCTCAAAATCATCGGCCAGGGGCTTTCGGTAGCTTAGGTATCCGTCACTCTGTATAACGGAGCCTTTCACGATGCAGGCTTTAGCAAAATCTCCTATGGTTTCACCTTTGAGGTTATCCACAACCTCCATCTTGAGGTAGCCGGGCTTGCCATCGGTTTTAGAAACCGCAACCATCACCTTGACCTTCTCAGTCCCGCGACCGCGTCTGCCACCTTCGGTAGGTGCCCCAAAGTAGGTGTCATCCAGTTCGACAATTCCGGAAAGCATATAGTCTGAATCTCTTCCGGCCATTGCGCTGCGGATTCTGTGAAGCAGATACCAGGCAGAACTGTAGGCGATGCCGAGTTCTTCTGCGAGCTGAGTGGCAGAGTATCCGCGTTTGTCTCTTGAGACAAGGTACATTGCCCAGAACCATGTTCGCAGAGAAAGCTTGCTTTTATGCATAACTGTTCCAGATGTGACCGAAGCCTGATGCCGGCACTGCACGCACTGATACTTGTTACGTCCTTTGATGTGGTAGCAGTCGACGCCGCCGCATTGGGGGCAGACAAATCTATCCGGCCAGCGAAGTTTGTACAGGTATTCCCTGCAAGCGTCCTCACTATTGAAGCGTTTCCTGAAGTCTGCAAAGCTCATTTTCTCCTGATTGGCCATCGTAGACTGCTCCTTGTCATGTTATTTGACTTCAGTCTACTATATGAGATGTCCTATATCCTGTGCTTTGCTGCTTCATCGCGATAGTCTTAATTATTATTTCTTATTTCTTCTCTCTTCTTTAGCCAATCGTCGTTTCCAAATAAGAAAGAAGAATGATGGGAGAAATCGAGAACGCCTCTGATAGGATTTGATTTATTTGGTAATATATGCTACCTTATTGGGATGTCAAGTGCAATGGCAGGACCGTCTGCGCTTTATGGGTCGACGGCTCTGACAGCGTACCCGGCCCCTGGACCATATGGTCTGCGGAGGAACCCGACAGCTGGGCCTTCTGGTCTGACGGCGAGGATAACCGCAAACATGTCAGCGCAATGGTTGACGAGCATATAAAAGAAATCGCCTGGGCAAATGTTAATGTCTGCGGAAATTGCGGTGGCTGCGGCAAGCCGGGAGGAAGACGCAAGACTGTTCTCGGAAAGAATTTTGACGCTCTCTGCAACGCCACAATGCAGTTTGTAAATCCGAACGCGGAAGCTCTGTCTTGCGCTAAGAAGATGGTAGATATAAGGGTAGCCGATATTTTTAGTGATGTTGAGCGTGTCTAATAAGCGTTTTCAAACATTAGTAGTAAATTAATCCCAATTACGTAGTTATTAAAATCGCCATTAAATGCAGCATTATGTTGTTTTTGTACTGCACCCCCCTTGGCGATTTTGCACCCCCCTGAAAAGGCTTAATTAAATTGTATCAATCTCGTACTCTTTAGGCAAAAAGAAACTCATTTATTCTTTTCTTTTGAGCGTTTGTCGTTGATTATCTTCATGTGCTCAGGGGTAATCAGCGTTACATTGTTTTCCCGTGCCCAGTCAACGCAGCCCTGCAGCGCGGTTTTGAGAAACACTCTCGGCACCTTGGTCATCATTCTGCAGGCGTCCTCAGTAAACTTGATCTTGTCGTCCATTCGGTCGGCGGCAAAGACCACACCGGTCAGGTCGGCCTCACGGGCGGCGGGTATCTTCATGGCGATGGGGCGGCGAAATTTCGTATACCAGAAGTTCGTGCTGTCCCGGTAGCCGTAGTCCACCGGCATACGAGGGAACAAGGACGCCCTCACTCCGTTTACGATGGCGTCATAAAATCGCTCCTTCATCAGTATCTTATCGATTTTCAAAATAAAGTGACAGCCGAATT
>JAAYBH010000219.1 GCA_012718935.1 Clostridiales bacterium | reverse complement strand
CGATGTGCCGTGCTCGGGTTTTGGGGTGATACGCAAAAAGCCGGAAATCCGATACAAGCCGCAGCGGGAGACAGACATGCTGCCTGAGCTTCAGCTGCAGATCATCAATAATCTCTCCCACTACGTCAAGCCCGGCGGCATTCTTCTGTACTCCACCTGCACCCTGCTGAAGCGCGAAAATGAAGATATTATCAAGAGCTTTCTGGACGCGCACAGCGATTTTTTCCCGGAGCCGTTTGAGCTCCCGGAACCGGTGGGTAAAGTCAAATCGGGCATGACAACCTTGTGGCCGCATATTCATGGGACGGACGGTTTTTTCATATGCCGGCTCAGGAGGAAGTAAGGCGGGGATCGGATAAAACTATGAAAGACGACATAAAAGCGCATTTGTTGCCGGAGCTTCAGCGTATAATGACAGAGTGGGATGAGCCCGAGTATCGGGCCGGACAGATTTTCAAGTGGCTGCACAGCGGCGTCCGGTCATTTGATGAGATGACGGATATCCCCAAGGCACTGCGTGACAGGCTGGCTGAGAGATTTTACATCACAGTCCCCGAAGTCGTCAGCAAGCAGGTATCGAAAGACGGCACGATCAAATACCTCTGGCGGCTTACGGACGGCAATACCGTGGAAAGCGTCATCATGAGCTACCGGCACGGTTATACCGTCTGTATCTCCTCGCAGGTCGGCTGCCGGATGGGCTGCAGGTTTTGCGCATCGACGCTGGGCGGTCTCGTTCGAAATCTGTCCGCCTCCGAAATGGTGGATCAGGTCCTGTTTTCCCAGCTCGACTCGGGGAACAGAATCTCAAATATCGTTCTGATGGGAATTGGAGAACCTCTGGATAATTATGACAATGTTCTGCGGTTCCTCCAGCTCATATCCGATCCGAGGGGTATGAATATCGGACAGCGGCACATTTCTGTTTCAACCTGCGGGCTCGTAGAAAAAGTTGACAAACTGGGTGCGGATAAATTACAATTTACATTATCGGTTTCGCTCCATGCGCCGGACGATGAGACGCGGTCTCATCTGATGCCGGTCAACAGAGCATACGGGGTGGAGCGTGTTTTAAAGGCATGTCATGCGTACTTTAAAAGAACAGGCCGGCGCGTCTCATACGAATACGCCATGATCGACGGCGTCAATGATACGCCGCGCCATGCCCGGCTCCTTGCAGATAAACTCAAAAAAACGCAGAATCAGCAAAGCCATGTCAATCTGATTCTGCTCAACAAGGTGACGGAAACGAAGCTTGCGCCAAGCACGCGCGGGAATATGCAGGCATTTGTGAAAATATTACAGGACAGTGGAATCAATGTAACGGTTCGTCGCACGCTCGGCGGTGATATCGACGCGTCCTGCGGACAGCTGCGCAGAAAAAACCCCGGATATGACACGGAAGCTGGGAGAAAAGATAGCAAATGAATTTTTACGGAATCAGCGACAAGGGAAAAGTCCGGCAGATTAATCAGGATGTCTGTCTGACCTACTATGATAATGAGCTGAAAACCGCCCTTCTCGTCGTCTGCGACGGAATGGGCGGTGCGAAGGCCGGAAACATCGCCAGTGCAATGGCTGCGGAAGCCTATATGGATTATATGAAAAGTCATCTATCGGCGGAAAATAACATTATTGATGTCATGCAGCTGATGAATGAGGCCATCGTTATCGCCAACAAACAGGTTTATGACAGGAGCATCAATGATAGTGAGTGTGCCGGAATGGGTACGACGCTTGTGGCTGCCGCTGTCAATAATAATGCGGCTGTTATTGCAAATATCGGCGACAGCCGGGCTTATCATGTGACAGACAGCAAAATCACACAAATCACAAAAGATCACTCTGTTGTTGAGGATATGATCGACAGGGGAGATATCAAGCGTTCCGAAGCCGGCAATCACCCCAACAGAAACCTGATTACGCGGGTTGTAGGCACATCGGCGGACACGGAGCCTGATTTTTTCTTTGTGAACCTTCAAAACGGGGAACGCCTGCTGCTGTGCTCGGACGGATTGTCGAATATCATTTCAGATCAGATTTTATTTGTTGAAATCAACAGCGGAACGGATTCCGCGGACATATGCCAACGTCTGATCAGGCTGGCTGTCAGCAAAGGCGCGCCCGACAATGTGACGGCGATTGTTTGCCTGAAGTAATATAACTACCTTCCCAAAGGAGGCTCTCTCATGGACAATAACGATAAATACGTCGGTCAGTTTCTCGACAATCGTTATGAAATAATTGAAAAGATCGGGTCAGGGGGGATGGCTGTCGTCTACAAAGCGCGCTGCCATCGCCTCAACAGGCTTGTTGCGATAAAAATACTGAAGGATGAGCTGTCCGGTGACGCCGATTTCCGGCGGAGATTCCGTTCGGAGTCCCAGGCCGTCGCGATGCTGTCCCATCCGAACATCGTCGCTGTTTACGATGTGAGCCGTTCCGGGAATATCGAATATATTGTGATGGAGCTGATCGAAGGCATCACCCTTAAGCAATATATCAACCGCAAGGGTCTTCTCAACTGGAAGGAGGCGCTCCATTTCGCGACCCAGGTGGCGAAGGCTTTGAGCCACGCCCATTCCAGGGGCATCATTCACCGTGATATCAAGCCGCATAATATCATGATCCTGAAGGACGGCAGCGTTAAGGTCGCCGATTTCGGTATTGCCCGCCTGCAGTCCATGCAGAATACGCTCACGCAGGAGGCGCTTGGCTCCGTTCACTATATTTCACCGGAGCAGGCCAAGGGCGGACATGTGGACACCAGATCTGATATTTATTCCATGGGCGTCGTCCTGTATGAGATGCTCACAAGCCATCTGCCCTTTGAGGGCGATTCCGCCGTCTCCGTCGCCATCCAGCACATCAGCGCGATACCGCTCATGCCGCGGGACATTAACCCTGATATCCCCATTGGCCTCGAAGCCATCACCATGCACGCGATGGAGCCTGATCTGAACCTCCGATACGCCTCCGCTGATGATATGCTTGTGGACCTGGAGGAATTCAGAAAAAACCCCGCCATCAATTTCACATATTATGTCAATGATACATCCGGAAGATACGGCACCGACCAGGCGACGCGGCAGGTCCCGTCGGGCGCCATCGCCAAGGTGGAGAACACACTGCCGAAGCCTGTCCGCACGCCTGTCAGAAAAGCCGAAATGACGAAGGAGGAATACCGCCGAAGCAGTAAACGGGCATCAAAGACATCAACCCTGATCGCCGTATTCCTGATTATCGCCTTTCTCGCGGGCGCCGTAATCTTTATTACTAATGTCCTGAAGCCTTTTATCGTCCCAACGGAAGGGGAAACGATAACCGTCCCTAAATTTATCGGCCGTAAATATTCTGATATCCTGGAAAACGAGGAATGGATCAACACGTATAATTTTACGCCGGAAGAAGATTACAGCGACGATGCCGCCGCGGGTATCGTGATTGACCAGAGCAAGCCTCAGAACAGACAGATTGAAAAAACGGAGAAACTGATTGAAATTACGCTCACCGTTTCTAAAGGGCCGAAACCCGCGTACACAATGCCGGACTTTATCAATGAGGACTACAGAAACGCCGAGATTGAGCTGAAGCAAATGCCGATAAAGCTCGAGATCATTAAGGAAGATGTGTTTAACGACAGGGTTACAGCAGACTGTATCATCGAAACGAGACCGCCAGCGGGAGATGAGCTTGTAGAAGATCAGCCGGTTTATCTGATCTACAGTAAAGGACCGGAAAACAGAGATAACCCGGTTCCGAGTGTTTTGGGCTTGTCGCTGGAATCGGCAAAGCGGAAGCTGGAGGACATGAAATTTGTCGCGATTATTGAAAGGTCCGACAATGACCCTATTGTCCCTGAAGGCTATATTATTTCACAAAATCCTCCTGCGAATGAAATGGCGCCGTATAAGTCCGCGGTTTACCTTGTTGTTTCCGCCGGACCCTTAATAGAATCACCGTCCCCGTCACCTTCTGAATCACCGTCGCCGTCGACGACCGATCCGGAATTTCCGGGAGTATCCGAGTCCCCGCCCGTAACAGATACAATAGTGCCTCCGGCGCCTTAGCCTTCATGCGTACGGGAATTATTTTTAAAGCCATCAGCGGTTTCTATTACGTGGAAACCGAAAACGGAACGATCGAGTGCAGAGCACGCGGTCGTTTTCGTCATGAAAAAATAACGCCGCTTGTCGGAGATATAGCAGCAATCACCGTCACCGGCGACGGCAAGGGGACTCTCGATGATCTCCTGCCGCGAAAAAACGCGTTTATCCGCCCGCCGATTGCCAATCTGGATCAGCTGGTCATCATCGCGTCTGCCGTTATTCCGGTATCCGACCCGTTTCTCATCGACAGGATGACAGCCATCGCCGAATATAACAGCTGCGGCTGCGTCATCTGCGTCAACAAGTCCGACCTTATAAGGGGCAGGGAGCTTTACGACGTGTACAGCAGGGCCGGGTATCACACAATTCAGACGAGTGCCGAGACAGGGGAGGGGATACCGGAGCTGGCCGAGGCAATCAAAGGGAAGGTCAGCGCCTTCACAGGCAATTCCGGCGTCGGGAAATCCAGCATTTTGAATGCTCTGGAGCCGGGCTTTCATTTAGACGTCGGCGATGTGAGCCGGAAGCTGGGGCGGGGGCGGCATACGACGCGCCATGTGGAGCTTTTTAAGCTGAAAAACGGTGCCGTCGTCGCCGATACCCCGGGTTTTTCCTCCTTTGATACGGAGCAGATGGAGCTGACAGCCAAAGAAAAGCTGCAGCATTTATTTCCGGAATTTAAGCCTTATATCGGAGAATGCCGCTTTCTCGACTGCGCGCATGTCAAGGAGCACGACTGCGCTGTCCTCCAGGCCCTCGGCAATCGAGAGATATCGGAGTCACGGCACGCGAGTTATGTCCGTCTGTATGACCAGGCCAGGCAGCATAGCGACTGGAAATAAAAAAGCATGGCGATATATTCACAAGTGGCTCCGTCTTCGCATCAGTCAAGCCGTCCTTTGCGTATAATGTGATGATACGAAACTATCAAGCATTACACGGAAGGGCGGTTATTTTATGCGGCGGCCATGCAAGTCGCTTGGTTTATACATAGCGGGCGCCGGGTTGGTCGTCATCCTCGCGGCAATATTGCCGTGCAGCTGGTGGTGGCTGTTCCTCGGTCTGTTGCTCATCCTCATCGGGATTCTCATGTGTAAATGCTGAAGCGTCCCGATGCTTCAGCTGAAGTATTTGAAACAAGCTGTCATAAATAGTCCTTGCAATTCATACATTTTAGAAGAATTCATTTAAGGAGAGGACGATTTATGGACATCTATCTCAACAAGGAAAAGATAAATTACGTCAAAAATGTGCTCAATACAAGCCTCCCCAATGAGGAGACAATGGAGATGATCGTCCCCGACGCGCTGCCCGATATCCTGCGTATCGTGGACACCGATGCCATCGTCTATTTGAGAAGCAAAGCGACCGACAACGGCCGGGTTTCCGTGTCGGGCGTTGCCGCGGCAACGGTCTTATATGCGCCGGAGGGTGAAAGCGGCGTCCGAAAAATGGAGCTTGAGATCCCCTTTACAACGTCGGCGAATGATCCCGAGCTGACACAGAACACACGGGTGACTGCAAGCGTCAATGTTGTATCGGCCGATGCCTCGATGATCAATCCCAGAAAGATCATCGTCAGGGTCGAGCTTCTGACGGATATCGGCTGCTACAACGACGCTGATTTTCTGATTTCATCCGGGATGGATGACGACAATGACGCGGGTATTGAAATGATGACGGACAACTGCGACATCTTTACAACAACCGGTGTAAAGGAAAAGACATTTGTGATATCGGACGAATTGTCTGTGCCGGGTTCGAATCCACCCGTAGGTGAGATTTTAAAATTCAGAGTAAATATTACCCCTGAAGACACGAAGATTGTTGGCAGCAAGCTGATATTAAGAGGAAACTCAAACGTCTCGCTTCTGTATAACCCTGTCGGCGGCGGGGAAATGGCAAAGGCGGACTTCAGCGCAGAATTTTCTCAGATCGTCGAGCTTGATACGCCGGTCGGCGAAGGCAGCTTCAACATCATTCTGATGCTGACAAATGCCTATTTTGACGCGGAGCAGTCGCCCCATAATCCGGACGGCCGTATGGTGATCATGGAGGTCCACGCCGTTGCGCAGTGCGTCGCTTCCGAGCGGAAGCAGATCGCCTATATCTCCGACCTTTACAGCACAAAATTTAAGCTGGAACAGGAGACAACGGACTATATCTTTGACAGCAAAAGCAATATGAAAGCCAACGCTGTGTTCCACGGCGTTATGGAGACGCCGTCAAACGTATCCCGCGTTATTATGCTGAATGTACACACAGGGTCTGTTTCCCAGGAAACAAACCAGAACAGTATGCTGCTCAGGTGCCCCTTGTATGTGAATGCCGTATACGCCAGCGATGACGGCAGGATCATGTCTTCCATGCGCCAGTACGAGATCGAGTCAAATGCTGAAATCGGCGCGAACTCAAAATGCTCTGCCACAGCCAATTGCGGAAAGGACGTTTACGGCGTCGCTGTGGGCAGCGGTATTGAGCTCAGGGTACCGGTGGAATTCAATATTGCCGAAATCAATCAAAAGCAGATCAGAACATTGTCAAACCTGTCGTACAATGAAGCCGAGCCTTTGGATTACTCAAAATCGCCGTCCCTCATCGTCTACAGGACAGCGAAAGGGGATACGCTGTGGAAGCTTGCGAAAAAGCATCATTCCACATCAAAGCTCATTCTCAGCGCCAACGGAATCGAAAAAGAAGAGAATGTCGGCGCCGGGCAGCTCTTGATTATTCCCAAAAAAAGATAAATAAGCAGTCAGACGCCGTATTGTATATATTAAACAATACGGCGTCATATTATTGTACATATTATCCATTATTACTGTCGTCGGTGGATTTTTTGTTTTTTCTGATGTTTGAAAGGGGAGAGCGGAGGGCGGCTTCCCGCAGACTCTCGCTTTCCACGTGGGTATAGATCTGCGTCGTATTGAGGTGCTCATGACCTAAGAGCTCCTGCAGCGTCCGGACATCCACACCATTGCGCAGCAGCAGAGTGGCCGCCGTATGACGCAGCTTATGAGAAGAGTATTTGCTCGAATCCAGCCCGGCGGAAGCCAGATGGTTTTTTACAAGGTTATGTACCGCCGATTTTGAAATACGCGTTTTCCGTGAGGACAAAAACAACGCGCGTTTATCAATCGCCCTGATACCGCGCCTCTGCAGCAGGTAGTCGTTGATGGCCTCTGCGCAGGCATCATTGAGATAAACAAGCCGTTCCTTGCCGCCTTTGCCGAGAATACGCAGGGAATCGGCTCTGACGTCTGTTAAATCCAGACCCGCCAGCTCTGATATCCGAAGCCCGCAGTTTAAAAACAGCGTCAGGATACAATAATCACGTTCCTTATGGATGCCGGTTACTGAGGACAAAAGCTTTGTGCTCTCTTCAAGACTTAAAAAGCGGGGAAGAGTTTTCTTGGCTTTCGGCGAATCCAAATCTGCGACCGGATTGATCTCAAGCTGCTTTGTTTTGACAGTCAGGTAATTGAAATAGGAACGGAGTGTTGCGATCTTTCGCGCCCGTGTCGTTGCCGATAAGCCGTATTTCGTCTGATCGCTGTGAATATTGCGGGCTCTGTCCCGCGCCAGATAACCAAGATAATCATAAATATCCGATAGGGTAATCGTCTTGACAAAAGCCAGATCAATATCCTTGATCGGGATCTCCTCAAAAGGCGTGCCCGCCGGCGTCATTCCTTTTTGTATTTTTAAAAACCGAAACAGCGTCCTCAGATCAAGAAAGTACTCGTCAACCGTTTTTTTTGAGTGTCCCTTGATGGTCTCATGATAAACAAGAAATTCCCGGACAACCTCCGGCGCCTCAGTCCTGTAATCCATACTTAAACCTCTTATAAAAAGTAAGATAACTAAAATTATCATACTCTTTTCAACGGGGAAGGTCTACTGGCAAATTTACCAATAATTGAACAAAATAAAAATTTTGTTCAATTAGGAGGACAATTTCAGGGGAAAAGTGCCATTAAAAGGTCTATTGTACTTCTTTTAACAAATACAGCTTCTTTTCCGAACGACTGCTCCCGTATTGTTTGATATGGTCATGTAAAAAGCAATCATTGTGATAATTGATTTTCACTTCTAAGTTTTCTTTATCAGGCATTCAATTGTTTTATTATTTTCATCACGCTGTCAACGACTCATTTCGTAATGATCCATTTTTCAGTTTAATCTCTGCTCTGGAGCCAACCAGTTTATTTCTGATGACCGGCGACCCAATCCTATCAGCGCCGCACAGCAAGAGACCGATACGTCCCGTAGGTCGCGTTATCCAAGAGTCTTTGAAGAAGTCTCTATATGCGCCTTATCCTGTCAGCGCAGCGCTTCCTTATGGTTAACATAATACTTAATAAATGTTCATGCAAACACTATATATTGTGTCATAATAGCTATGTATACAATATATTGATTGTTCAAACAATCAGCATCCCCCCTGCCATGTATCCGGCAGGTGACGGGATAGGCGATTATCTGGGCGGCTAACAACCTATCTCAAAAAATTCAATCCGTCGCTAATCGAATTGAAAAAATGTAATAAATAAGCTTCAAGCATGACCATTTAAAGAATCATATAGAACTATTATAGGAAATTCCTTCGGATACATTTGAAGTCCTAATACCTTGTCGCTTCCGTCATTATTCATGTATACAACTCCGTAATTTCCAAAACCATCTAAGTATTCCGCATTTTCAAATTTCAAGCGCTCAGCGGGATAATTGACGGCGACGTAGACTGATGAGGATACTCTGGCGACAATGTACGGCATTGCCCCTGTGAACTGTAGAATTGTAAGCAATGCTACAATTATGCCGATTAAAATGAGTTTCTTACGCTTGATTTTCATCAACTCATATACCCCTATAAACTATTCCCGTTCGTCCGCATAATCCACGATAAACGCGTCTGGCACAAGTCTTCCGGCGTTGGTGGTGCTGGAGGGTTTATTGATGACTTCACCTTTATAGACCATAATCGTGCTGCTGCCGCCATCGAGGTTGGACGCCTGAACGGCGCCGTATTCAAGGAGGATGTCGGCGCAGTCACCCACCGTACAGCCCAGGCTGTGCCCGATCTGGCGGCCGTCCACCGTCAAAAGCAGCACCGT
>JAAYBH010000218.1 GCA_012718935.1 Clostridiales bacterium | reverse complement strand
CGCCTCTTCGGCTTCCCGATTGTCAACGCTCTGCGCTCCTGCATACTCTTCGCGTTCCGCACTATCCCTTTGCAGGCAGCCCTTGTCTCCAAGATATTCAATCAGGCGGTTAAATGGGAATACATCTCCCGGAATCCTGTGGAACACGCCTCACTTCCAAAGTCTGAACCCAAAGCACGGGAAATTTGGACAGCAGAAATGCTGTTTCACGCGTTGGAGCTTTGCGAGGATGAACGACTGGCGCTAGCGATCAATCTGGCGTTTTCCTGTTCTCTTAGAATTGGCGAGCTGACCGGACTGACGTGGAACTGTGTGGATATATCCGAAGAAAGCCTTGCCAACAACAACGCCTCCATATACATCGAAAAGGAGCTTTCCAGGGTATCACGCGACGCCATGGACAAGTTGGACAACCGGGACGTGATTCAGGTATTCCCCGCCGTCCTTTCCTCTCCGGCCACGGCGTTGGTGCTGAAAAAGCCGAAAACGAAAAGCAGCACCCGCCGTATCTGGCTTCCTGCAACGGTAGCGAAAATGCTTGTCAGGGCGAGACAGATTCAGGCCGATTGGAAGGACATCTTGGGTAAAGAATATCAGGATTACAATCTTGTTTTCACCTTGTCCAACGGGCGGCCTTGCGAGGAACGGGTTATCGTGAAGTCCTTCAAGAAATTGATAACAGACAACAATTTGCCTGATGTTGTATTTCACAGCCTGCGTCACACCAGCACGACTTACAAGCTGAAACTCACAGGCGGCGATATGAAAGCGGTTCAGGGTGACACCGGCCATACACAGCTAAAAATGATATCGGACGTGTATTCCCATATCATCGACGAGGACCGGCGGAAGAACGCTATGTGCTTTGAAAAGGCGTTTTACCAGAACCCGCAACCGGAGCAGCCCAATGAAGCAACAGTTCCCACAATCACACAGTCGCCAGCCCCAGCCGCTGATACTATCATTAAGATGCTCCAGCAATCACCGGACCTTGCCGAAGGGCTACTTCAGGCGCTCGGCAATCTGGCCGCCGCGCCGATTAGCAAATGACAAGGAACGGGCAGATTAATTTAGCAGAAAAAACGGCTGATTAGCAAATGGGCCGTTTTGATTAGCAAATACAGTTCGTAACTCATAAATCGATTAGCAAAGGACGAAAGGCTAATGCACCTGAATACTCTCAAAAATCCCCAATTTATATTCATCGAAAATAGCTTTATCATAGAAAGCAGTCGAAAATGAAACAAGCTGCAAACCCGCATAAATACAGGTTTACAGATTGTTTCCTGGCACCCCCGAGACGACTTGAACGTCCGACCCTTCGCTTAGGAGTACACAATGCTGTATAATCCAGCGTTTGTTGCGGTGTCTTGCAATACCGCCAACCCCGCATGGTTCAAGGGAATTTGACGATTTGAATGTTATCTCGTGTTCGCGCGTATTCTCCGATTTTTGCTAATATTCAAACGTCCAATTAGCAAACTATTAGCAAGAACGGCAGAAGGACTCGAACAGAAACCGCTCGATTAGCATATACAGGATACATCCTTGACACTCAAAAAAACAATAATGCAGATCATTAAAGAGTCTGACCTAGGGTTAGGCTCTTTTGTTTATAAAACCTCGGATTTCTCAGAAACGAACAGTGCACATTCCCAATTTTGTGAGAACCGAGTGGTTGCCAAGTGAGTTACACGAAAGTGGCTAAAACTATCCCACTTGCGCTCGCAAGCGGGCCGGTTTTAGCACAATTCAAACTACAAAATATGGTTTGAATGATGCTGAAACCGGCTCGTTTTCTTTCTTTTTGGCACTCTTTAAGTGAACTCACCCACAAAGATGCGTCAAGGCGGATAAAGGATGCGATTATGACGGTTCCCTCGTAATTTGTACCGGAGTCTATTTCATCCAGGGTCAAGAGAATCTTCGGATGGTGATCAGGGATTTGCCTCAATGGTTCAGGCTCTCGCGCAAGCGTACCGCTGACCTCTTGAATGCCCGGGTATTCAACTTAGCCGACATATTCATTTCCCATCTGGTAATACCTGTATAACCTTAAGCTGCTTTTCCTTTTACAGTCTTTAAAGGTCTGCATATATTTCAGCGAACCCTCGTCGTCTTCGAAGATGATCTGCTTGTTTACCCCTGTAAAATGATATGAAATATCCCGTTTCGTTTTTTAAGGCGCACGTCTTGGAATAGATTACCGCCCCAGCAGCTATCCTAACAAACCTGCGGGAGTCGTGTCAATCGAGAACCGTCCTCCCGGTTTCCAATCTGTTCCCAAGACATACTTCGCTGAATATTTTGATGATCCGCAATTGGTTCAGCTATAGCGGGTAGAAGCAGCGGACAAAATGCCCCTCACCCATCTCCGTCAGCGGCGGACATTTTTTTCGGCATGCGTCGCACGCGTAAGCGCATCTGGGGGCAAAGCGGCACTCATCCTTGGGGTTGATTGGAGAGGTGATCTCACCCTTTAGGAGGACGCGCTCCCTTGTGCTGTCGATGTTCGGCAGAGGTATCGCTGAGAGCAGCGCTTGCGTATAGGGGTGCTTCGGGTTCGCAAATAGCTCTTTTACAGGCGCTTTTTCAACCATTTGACCCAGATACATGACGAGCACCTCCTGCGTAAAGTGCTTGACCACGCTGAGGTTGTGTGTGATAAAAATATAGGTGTAGCCGAATTCCTGCTGAAGGCGCTTGAGCAGATTCAGGATTTGAGCCTGTATACTGACGTCAAGGGCCGAGACCGGTTCGTCGCATACGATGAGCTCCGGTTCCAGCGCGAGAGCCCGGGCAATGCCGATGCGCTGCCGCCTGCCGCCGTCCAACTCGTGGGGATAGGTGTTGACATACCGCTCTGCAAGGCCGACGAGCTCCATCTTCTCAAGCACCCTGCGCTCAACCTCTGCTTTGCTTTTGAGCATATGCTGGGTCATCATGGGCTCGGCGATGGTGTTATAGATCGTCTTTCTCGGGTTGAGCGAGGAAAAGGGATCCTGAAAGATCATTTGTATCTCACGGCGATGCGCCTTCAACTGACGCCCCTTTAGATCCAGGATATTCTTACCCTTGAACAAGACCTCGCCGCCCGTCGCGTCCAAAAGCCGCGATATCACCCGCCCCAGCGTGCTTTTCCCGCAGCCGGACTCGCCGACGACCCCGATTGAACGTCCTTTTTCGAGCGTAAAGCTCACGCCGTCAACGGCGTGGAGGGCGCCGCTGGGCGTGGTGAAGTATTTTTTGACGTCTCTTAGCTCCAGATAGTGCTCACTCATCGCGCTGACCCTCCCTCCTGACCTCCTTGGTTTTTAGGCTGCCGGAGTATATATGGCATCTCACAAAGTGATCTTCTCCGGGAATGCTGATTTTGTCCGGCTTTTGAGTATGGCAAAGCTCCTCGGCATAGGCGCAGCGCGGGGAAAATGGGCAGCCCGCGGGCAGATCCATCGGATCCGGCATCAGCCCCTCGATCTGATACAAAAACTCCGTGTCCCGCTCCAGATTGGGGATCGCCGCAAACAGGCCGATCGTGTATGGATGCCGGGCATCTTTGAATATATCCTTCAGCGTGCCGCTCTCCACGATCCCTCCGGCATACATAATGGCCACCCGGTCGCAAATCTCAGCGACGATACCGAAGTCATGGGTGATCATGATCATGGATGTGTTAAACTGCCGGCGCAAATCCTTCATCATCTCCAGCACCTGAGCCTGTATCGTGACGTCAAGGGCCGTGGTCGGTTCGTCGGCAATCAGAAGGTTCGGATTGCAGGCAAGGGCGATGGCGATGACGACCCGCTGCTTCATTCCGCCGGAAAACTGATGCGGATATTCATTCGCGCGTTCAGGCGGGATGCGCACGACCTTCAGCATCTCGATGGCGCGGTTCTCTGCCTCCTTGGCGCTGACGTTCTGGTGGTTTTCAATAACCTCGGCAATCTGGTCAACGACAGTCATGACAGGGTTTAAGGCAGTCATCGGGTCCTGAAAGATCATGGATATTTCTTT
>JAAYBH010000217.1 GCA_012718935.1 Clostridiales bacterium | reverse complement strand
CCTTTATAATGGCGCCAGCGGCCTTTTTTTATATCATCCATATCCATACTCCCAATGGTTTATTAGCCTTAGCAAGTTTAGCATAATAAATAGTCCGAGTAAAGATAATCCGCCGCCCAATGGCTATGTTGACCAACGCGTTCTGAGGTGATATATTATCGGAGAGCAGTAAACGGGAGCACGGAAATGGAAAAAACAAACGTCATGCGCATTCTGGAGCAAAAGAAAATCACCTATATACCGCACATCTACGAGCCGACCTTTCTTGACGGCGTTTCAGTGGCACAGCGCATCGGGAAACAAACTGAATGCGTATTCAAGACACTCGTAACGGTTGCAAACACAGGAGAAAACTTTGTTTTTGTCATACCTGTAGATCAAAATCTCGAGCTGAAGAAAGCCGCGAAAGCCGTATCGGTCAAGTCTGTTGCCATGATCAAACAGAAGGAGCTTCTGCCCCTGACCGGCTATATCCACGGCGGCTGCTCACCCGTCGGCATGAAAAAACCGCTCCGTACGGTCATCGACGAAACGGCGATTTTATATGAGACGATTGTCGTCAGCGCCGGCAAGGTCGGTTACCAGATCGAGCTTGACCCGAACCGGCTCGCGGAGTTGACCGGGGCGTCCTTTGAGGATTTGACGGAGGAAGCGTTCGATGCCTGACGATATCCAGCAGCTGAAAAACAGGTTTTACGAGCTGGCCCACAGGGCGTTTTCAAAAAAATGCTATGCTTATTCGGAATTCCTCACACTGGCAGAGCAGGATACGCTGCTTAGCATGAAATTTGACGGGAATTCGGCGCCTTTCAGTCTTCCTGGCGGTTATGACGGCGCGGAGCGCAAGCTTGCGCGATTTGGCAGCGAGGCCGACTGCGGTTACAGTGAAAATCCGCCAATATACTGTATCAGCATCGTCCCGCTGTCGCAGAAATTTGCGGATGCGCTGACTCACCGGGACTTTCTCGGCGCGCTGATGGCGTTGGGTGTGCGCCGGAGCGTGCTGGGTGACATCATTCTGCATGAAAACTGCGGGTATGTGTTCTGTCTCGATTCGGTTTCTGACTTTATGATCCGGGAGTTTACCCAGGTCAAGCACACAACGGTCAAATGCGAAATCGTCGAGTCACTGCCCGATATTGCCCTCAAAAAGCCCGATATCACCAGCGTCAACGTGGCTTCCGAGCGGCTTGACGCCGTCGTCGCAGCGGTATATAAGCTCTCCCGCGGCGAGAGCCAGGAGCTGTTTAAACAGGGTAAGGTCTATGTCAACAGCCGCCTGACAGAGGACACGAGCCATATATTGAATGGCGGTTCAATTATATCGGTAAGAGGTTTCGGGCGGTTTGCCTACGAAGGCATCGCAAAGGAAACAAAAAAGGGGCGGCTTTTTGTCAATGTGAGGATTTATTAAACTACGAGGTGGTATCATGTCCGAAATGCTGAATGAACTGATCGCGCCGTGCGGGATGAACTGCAGGCTCTGTCTGGCGTATCAGAGGGAAACAAAGCACTGCCCCGGCTGCAGGCCGGGGGCAACACGGTTGTCATGCAAAGCGTGCAGGATCAAAAACTGCGCCGGGATGCAGGAGAGCGCGCTTGGCTTCTGCAATCACTGCGCGGACTACCCGTGCAGGCGGCTTATCAAGCTGGATACCCGCTACAGGACAAAATACCGCATGAGCATGCTTCAAAATCTAGAGTACATCAGCGAGCACGGCATGGCAGATTTCCTGGAGCGCGAGGAAGAGCAGTGGCTCTGCAAAAAATGCGGCGGCATCCTCTGCGTCCACAGACCGGCCTGCCCCTCCTGCAGCGAACCGTATGAAACGGATTTTAAAGAAGTAATTCCCGCGGAATAACAGACGCGCCAATCAAAGCATGCAGACATAACATGATACGGGACGTGAAAAGGGATGGATATCAACGCTCTGATATCGCAGAAAAACAATCTGGAGGAATTCGCCGCCAGCCTGACCGCGGAATACATAAATTTTCTGGTGCCGCTGCTGACGGAGAAAAACGATGAGATACGCTATTTGGCGTTCCTTGTCCTGTGTGAGCGGAGTAATAACCACCCGGATATATACCCCTATTGGGATGTGTTTGTGTCCAAGCTGAGCAGCGAAGATACCTATCAGAGGACGATCGGCG
Source organism: Clostridiales bacterium (assembly GCA_012718935.1). GTDB lineage: Bacteria > Bacillota > Clostridia > Oscillospirales > Oscillospiraceae > Sporobacter. The sequence goes on along the minus strand of JAAYBH010000217.1, from coordinate 882 downwards.
CCACGCTCATCGCGGCGAATATCCGGTGGGACGAAAAAAAGAAGTTTGCCCGGATATTTCAAACCTATATGAGCCTCTGCAACGACGAGAAATTCGCCGCATCGCGGCTGACGATTCAGACCATCCCCGTCTGGGCGAAATATGCCCCGGAGCTGCTGGATAAGGTCGTGGATGAGCTTGTCCACATCAATGTGAGAAGCCTGAAGGAGAGCCAGCGCAAGCTGATCCTCCTGGATATTATTAATGCACTCATCGCCATCCGCGAGCTCAAGCCGTCCGAAAAGATCACCAAATATTTGATCGAAGCGATGACGGGCGGCCTTCTTGATAAAAAGAGCGTGAAAAAACTCGAACCGCAGCTCAATCCTACATAAGTCCAGGTGAATGTGGGTTTGTTGAAAGAGATATTAGGAAGATAATATAAGATTTTGTATATACATTAACGGCAATCCCCCTAAATAGGCAGTGGACAAGTATTTTTTTCGATTAAGGAGTACCGCATGGATTACAGCCGCAGGATTTCCGAGCGACAGTGGAATCAGCCCGATAAGGGAGAGCTGGAAAGTAAAAGGGAGCAGACCTTTATCGATGACATTGTTCAAAAGAGTCATATTGAAAGGGAAATACTTTTGAACCTCGATGGCGTTACAACCGTTTTTGACGGCGGCGCGGGCAGCGGCCGCTTTTCGGTCTTGTTGGCCAAGCGCGGCATTAAAGTGACGCATTTTGATATTTCCCAGCCGATGATCGACAAGGCCAAAGCAACCGCGGAGAGGGAGGGCGTGTTACAGAATATAACGTTCGTTAGAGGTGCGTTGGAGGACTTATCAGCTTACGCCGACCGCTCCTTCGATATGGTGATGTCCTTTGACGCACCGATTT
>JAAYBH010000216.1 GCA_012718935.1 Clostridiales bacterium | reverse complement strand
CTTTACTCGCTTATCTTTTCCGATATCCTGTCGGACAGCACATACCAGCGCTGGACCGTGTTCTCGAGAAAGAAATAATGACCGATATACGCTGCCAGCAAGGCCAGGACGACGGCGGTAAGGATGAGGACGAGGGGATTGCTCAGAGTGACGAACAGCCATATGGAAAACAGGAAGACGATGGAGATCAGAAGCGTCACAATGAGATGGACGAGCCGTTCATGCTGAAGCCGGCGGAGCTTTCGCTCGTGGAGGCTGAGCAGTCCGTCGAGCCGGCTGCCCCCGGTTAAGCAAGCCTCAACGTACGCCTCGTGAGCGGAGCAGTATTTTTTGATATTGATGCCGTATCTTTGTTTGTTATTCATATCGGTCAAAATGCCTCAGGCGCTCAATCCGGCAGATACTGGAGCAGCGATAGCCTGAAGATGTCGCCGCCGTCCGGGCTCTTATAGGCGAAGCTGAAATCGTCGGCGACCCGGAACAGGTCGAACTGCGGCATATAGACGACGTAACCGCTGCCGGAGAACAGGACTTTGCCGTCGGAATCATATACTGTATGCGAGTCCCCGGCTTCGTAGCTGTTGGCGATGGCGTACACCCGGCCTGTTTCCTTGCTGCCGACAACGGCAATGCCCAGGTTTTCGGTCGGGGGAATGATCACGCCGCCGTCCAGGGTCATGAGGCCTTCCTGCCAGGATGACGCGCTGCTCTCATAGAAGGCGACGAGCCTGCCGCTGATGCTGCTGATGCCGGAAATATCCCGGAACATAAGCTTTTCATCACCTTTTATTATGGTGACGCCGTCCGACTCGGGGAACATCAGCCAGCCGCCGCTTATCGGCGAGACCGAGGACGATCCCTCCGCCAGCTTGTTGAGCCGGCTGTCATAATACGCCACGTTGCCGCTGCTGTCATAGACGCCGTAAAAGCTGCTGTCCCAACGGGCGATATAGTTTTCGTTTTCCAATAGGACATTGCCGCCGGCGTCAATAACGGCATAACCATGTCCGGGATATTCCACGACGCATTTGCCGTTATAAAAGGTGTCGGTCAGGGCAAACTGCGGGGAGATCACAAGATTGAAGCGCCTGTCGATGAACCCGTACAAATCGTCCTTCCGGACGGCGGCGTATCCCTCCGAGAACGCGTTGCACTGGGCGTAATCGAGATAAGCTTCCGTTGTACCGGTCAGCGCGTCGATGACGACGGCCTTATCTCCCCTCAGCGGCAGCGCGATGAGGCCTTCCCCGTAGCCGCTTGAAAACGCGTAGGCTGATGCTTCGGGAATATCGCCGTGAAAGTCAAGGGCTTTTGTGTTGTACAGCAGCTTCCCGCTGAAGTCCATGATGTCGATATCGTTTTTCTCATAATCCCGCACCAGCATGAGCATCCTGTCGGTGCAGAAAACGCCGGTATAATCAAAAGGAGTGACCCAGCTGCCGTCCAAGGCGCACGCCGCGTGGCGTTCGCTTTCCCACGGCCGCTCCCGGTCAACAGGCTCCGAGAGCCTGACAAGATCGTAGACCGGCATATCCTCGCCGGCATAGGTCGAGTAATTATAGTAGTTGCCCTGGCTGATCCATGTGTAAACGGGGTCCGTGACGATCATCCCCGAGTCTGTCACAAGGCCGTATTTCTGGATGGTGCTGTAGCCGTCGTTTGAATACATTGTCTCGCCGACATATGGCAGAAGCGTCCCGTACCGGCCGGAGGGCATAAGGTCCGGCAGCGCGCCGTCTTGAAGCCGCGTATATTGTTCCGTGGGCGGCTCGTACGGCGTCAGATATGTATAATCCGTTTTTACGCCGGAGTTCCAGTCGGTCGCAGCGGGGGGCGCCGCCGGGGTCTCCGGCAGTATGGAGGCAGACGGAGCGCCGCCCGAACCGGGCTTAATTCCGAACGGCAGCCGGATGCAGGAGGACAGCAGCATCACGGTGACGAGCGCCGCGATCAGCAGCGGTGTAAACCATCTTTTCATGTGACATCAACCCTCTCATGCAGATTTTCCCATATCAGCTTAACTGAAAAGCAAAAGCAAGTAAAGCCGGAATCAGAAAAAAATAGATACAAACGTTAACAGCTGCCTTTTTTTGATGATCCGTCAGGAAAATTGTTCCTGGTAATACCGGTTTCTTTACAATTATGATACAATAACGATGTATTTTTTAGCGTGACAGCCATAAGAGATATGCGCGGGAGGGTTTGTCTTGATAAAAATACTTGTTGTGGAAGATGAAAAGCCCATATCGAACCTGATTCGAATGAGCCTGCACAAGGCCGGCTACACCTGCACCTGTGTCTATGACGGCATTGCAGCGGCGGATATCCTGGAATCGGAGCGCTTTGATCTGATCCTTCTGGATATCATGCTGCCGGGTGCCGACGGGTTCGAGCTGATGGAATTTATCAGGCCTCTGGAAATGCCCGTCATTTTTCTCACCGCGAAGAACTCTGTGGACGATAAAGTACGGGGCCTCAGGATGGGCGCCGACGATTATCTTGTGAAGCCCTTCGAGATCATTGAGCTGCTGGCGCGGGTTGAAACTGTTCTGAGGCGGTACCACAAGGTGGACAGTGTCATTACGCTGGACGGACTTGTGATCGATACGCGGTCGATGACCGTCCGGCGGGACGATGAGGATATTCCTCTCACGAGAAAGGAATATGAGCTGCTCCTCCTGTTTGTCCGCAATCCTGGGACGGCGCTGTACCGGGAGACGATCTATGAGCGCGTCTGGGGCAGCGATTACATGGGCGACAGCCGGACGGTGGATCTGCATGTCCAGCGCATCCGCAAGAAGGTCGGCTGGGAGGACAAGCTCCAGGCTGTTTATAAGGTCGGTTACAGGCTGGAAATGAGAAGCTGACGACAGCGTCAGAAATCGGGCGGGGGAGGGGTTTTTATCCGGTTTGGAATAAAAATTACGCTGGGATTTGTAATTCTCCTGTCGCTGACCTTCGGTTTCGGCGGGAGTCTTCTCATCACGGCGTCCTTTGACGACGCTCTTGGCCGTACCACCGACGGGTCATTGAGCGCCCACAGGCTTCTACTGTACACTCTTTCCGCCGTGAGCGGCGGAGCGGTCGACGACCGCGAGATGGTGGACGCGCTGGAGCAGCTGGACACTCAAGGCAGCCAGAGCTGGATCGCACTGCGCCTGTCCGACGGCCAGGCGGTGCTGTTCAGAAGCGGAGAAATCCCGGTGCTTGACAGCGGCATGCTGCAGGAGGTCGATCCGACCCATATTGCTTCCCGAATTGAACAGGCGGATTCGGGTGCGCATCTGCTGCTAATCGCCGGCCGGTTTGAAACAAGAAACGGGCCCCACTTCCTTGAGAGCGCTTATGACATCAGCTCGGTTTTTGATGCCCGCCGGTCTCAAGAGGACATGTACAGAAAAGCCTTTGCCGCCGTTGTTGTTCTGGGTGCGGCGGTATCCTGGCTTCTGTCGCTTTGGCTGACACGCCCCTTGCAGCGGCTGTCCGCGGTGACACGAAAAATAGCCTCCGGCGATCTGACCTGCCGCGCCGCGGTCGGCGGGAAAGACGAAATCGGGAAGCTGGCGCTGGATTTTAATGATATGACGGACAGGCTGGAGGACAATATCAGCCAGCTGAAGGACACCATGCAGCGGCAGGAGGCTTTTATGGGGTATTTTGCCCACGAGCTGAAGACGCCGATGACCTCTATCATAGGCTATGCCGATTTGCTGCGCAGCCATGAGCTGTCGCCCAAAGACCGCCGGGAGGCGGCCAATTATGTCTTCTCCGAGGGCCGGCGGCTTGAACTGCTGTCGTTGAAGCTGCTGGATTTGATCGTCCTCAAGAAAAGGAATCTGGTCCTCGTCCCGATGAGTGTCAGGCACATCGTCGCCGAGGTGGTTCGTCTTCTAAAACCGGTGATCGTGAAAAGCGGTATCACCGTGCGCCATCAGTGCGACGACGGCCTTTGCCTCCTGGAGCCGGACCTTTTCAAGTCGCTCCTCATCAACCTTACCGACAATGCGAGGAAAGCGCTGGACAACGGCGGGCAGATTCTGATCGAATCCAGGACGCTTCCCGACGGTTGCGTCATCCGGGTGGCCGACAACGGTAAGGGCATTCCGGCGTCGGAGCTTGAACGGATCACAGACGCCTTTTACAGGGTGGATAAATCGCGCTCCCGGGCCCAGGGCGGCGCCGGCCTAGGCCTCTCCCTGTGCAGCGAAATCGTCGCGCTGCACAGCGGCACGATGTCTTTTGACAGTGTTATAGGAAAAGGAACGATCGTCACCGTGGAGCTGAGAGGAGGAAAGGTACAGTGAAACGCTTTGTAATACCGGCGGCCGTCCTGTTGACAGCGCTCATCCTGACGGGCGGCTTTTTCCTCCCCACTATCATTCTGCAGTACAAGGACAGGCAGATGATCGGGGAGCTGACTGTGACGGACGGCAGCGGCGTTAGCTATGAGACAAAATCAGAGCTTAAAACGATCGAACGGATGAAAATGGTATCAAAAGCGGAGATGGTCAGTCTGGACAACGGCAAAAACATGAACGCCGATACGGCGTACCAGACTGCTTTGACGGAGCTGGATAAGTTGACTGATAAGGGTATCCTTGAGCTGGACCGGGCAGCTTGCCGGTTGTCGAAGTATGATGTCTACTTTTTCATAGACTCCGCTGACCCGACAAAAAACATGATCGTCTGGTTTCTGTTGATCGAGGACGAAAACCATATGATAAACACGGCTGTGGACGACGAAACCGGCATGCTGCTGGCGCTGAATTATAATCTGAGCAAACAAGCTTATCAAAATGGGATAAGCGTCTTGCCGCTACCTGCCATCAAGGAGTACGCCATTGAACCGTCCCCGGGGCAGGCAGCGGGCGGTTCTACCGTTGCGGAACTCATCGGCCAGACCCTTGCCGATTACTACGGACTGACGTTCGTCGGCTCGGAGCAGCAGGAAAGCGAGTATTACACCCGATTCGCCTTCGAGCTCAGCGACGGACAGGAGAGCAT
>JAAYBH010000215.1 GCA_012718935.1 Clostridiales bacterium | reverse complement strand
GGTCTTTCCAGTCCGGGCTTTCTCTTCACGCTGACGCGCTGACATAAAATTGAATATTTGTCTCCTCCGGGGGGAAAATATCACAGATTCGCCTCAACGCTTACTGTAAGCACTTATTTCTTCACAGAATCGTTGACCCTGCGATAAGGTGCTTCTCACCAGGAGGATAATAATGTCAACCCATGGTTATGACACTTTTGTAAAACTTGAGGAATTGGATCTTTATGCCCGGGACAGCGCGAAAGCGTTTGTTGCGGGCAATGCTGTTTCTCCAGTATATACGGCATTGAACGCCGAAAAAAAGCTCTCACTGATCAAATCCGTCATGCACAGCGCCACCGGATTTGCAGAAGTGCACGTCTCGATCCCTCAGGAGGTCGAATGGCTTCTGGACAACTGGTATATCGCAGAGCGGGAAGGTAAATGCGCCATATCCGATCTGAAGACTTCACAACGGCTGCAAAGCGTGTTAAACAAAAGAAAAAGGCTGATCATCAGCGAAGCTTCGCTGGCGCTCATCAGGTCCGGTGCCGGTACCGTAACATCCGAAAGAGTTGAGATTTTTCTGGATGCTTTTCAGGACAGCATTTGTCTTTCCGAAGCGGAGTTAGCCCTCTTCATCCCTGCTCTGAGACTGGAACTCGTCACATGCCTGGCCGATGCCTGCCAAAAGCTCCGTCTTGTCATGTCCGACGGTGTTGTTGAGGACGGTCTCGCCTCATATTTCGGTCGCCTGTTCTCATCACTGCGCTTTCTGTCCGGCTTTGACGCTTCGAAAATCCTTGAAAGCGTCAACAGAGTCGAACGGACACTACGCCGCGATCCCTCCGGTGTTTATGCCGGCATGGATGAGCAGACGCGTTATTCGTATCGACGTGAAATCGCACGTCTGGCCGGGCATACAGGCGACAGCGAGCATCAGGCGGCCAGCAAAATTCTCACGCTGTCACAGAAAAATGATCGGCATATCGGTTTCTACATTTTTACAGAGCCTCTGGGCTTGTTAAAGCAGAGCAGAACGGGAGCCTTTTATATCAGCTTTATTCTGCTGGCGAGCCTGTTTTTGTCGCTTTTAATCAGTTTCATGCTGGATGAACCGGTGATTACACTGCTGCTTCTGCTTCCGGTATCGGAGTTCGTCAAAAATATCACGGATTATGTTGTCCTGAGGTTTTGCCATCCTCAGCGGATTCAACGCCTTGAATTAACGGACGGCGTCCCCGACGAAGGCCGGACACTCTGCGTTATCTCAATACTCTTATCGTCAGCCGACAGCGGAAAGCGTGCCGCCCGTCTGCTTGAGGAGTACAGACTATGCAACCGTGATGCCGGCAGAAATCTGCTCTTCGGACTCTTGGCCGATCTTCCGGATTCAAAAACCGAATCGGCGCCTGACGACGCGAAATTTATCGGCAGCGCCGAAGCGGAAATTAACCGCCTGAACACCGAATATGGCGGCGGCTTTTTTCTTTTTTGCCGCGGACGGCGGTATAATACGCGGGATAAAAGGTTTACGGCCTGGGAGAGAAAAAGGGGCGCCATCCTTGAGCTCTGCCGTTTCCTTAAAGGCGCCGACGCACAGCTGAAATGCATCGCGGGAAAGGCTGAGGCTTTAAACGGCACGAGCTATGTGATTACGCTTGACAGCGATACGCGTCTGAATGCAGGCTCGGCCCGGGAACTGATCGGTGCAGCCCTGCATCCTCTGAACAAGCCGGTGATCGACAAAGATCGCGGCATTGTCCTATCCGGCAACGGGATTATTCAACCCAGAATTTCCGTCGATCTGTCCTCCGCCGGACAGACCCATTATACAAAGATATTCGCCGGTCTCGGCGGTATTGACCCGTACGGCGGAATGACGAGTGACATTTACCAGAATTTATTCGGAGCCGGCAGTTTTGCCGGAAAAGGCATCATCGATATTAATGCCTATTTGGTATGCCTGGACAACCGTTTTCCCGAAAATACTGTATTGTCCCACGACCTGCTTGAGGGAGCGTATCTGCGCTGTTCCTATGCCGGCGACATTGAGCTGACGGATGGGTTCCCGGCAAAGGTGACAACTTTCTACGACAGAATGCACCGTTGGACCCGCGGTGACTGGCAGTCCCTGCCCTGGCTCTGCGGCAGGGTTAAAACAGCTGACGGAAAAAAACAAAGGAACAGTCTCGGACAGGTCGACCGGTGGAAGATTGCCGACAATCTGCGCCGCAGCCTGGTGCCCGTCTTCACCTTTGCGGCACTTACAGCTGGCATGCTGCTGCACAATAACGATTTTGTTATAGCGGCGTTCATCGCCGTTTTGTCGGCTGTCTCCCACCTCATTATATCTTCGGCAGCCGGTGTTTTTACAAAGAAATGCGGCCGCGTTCGTTATCATTCAACAGTCCTGAGCGGACCCGGCGGTCAGTTTCTGCAGACAGCCATACGCCTTGTTCTGCTACCTTATGAGGCCTTTGTCTGCCTCAGCGCCATTCTGACGGCTCTGTTTCGGATGTATGTCTCCCACAGACATCTTCTGGCCTGGGTGACAGCCGCTGACTCGGAAAGGCGATCCAAAAACAATATCGTGACCGTTTTGAAGAGGTTATGGCCGTCGTGCCTGATTTCTGCTGTCATAGCCGTTTTCACACGGTTTTCTGCCGCGGCAGTGGTCGGAATCATTTGGGTGCTCTCCCCCCTGCTCGTGATTTACCTCGGCCGCGACAGCCGGAAACAGGAAAACCTGGAGTCGGACGAACGGCTTTTCCTTTCACGCTGCGCCGGCGATATCTGGCGGTATTTTGACGAGCTTATAATCCGGGAGGACAACTACCTGCCGCCGGACAACTTCCAGGAGCAGCCATCCGTCGGCATTGCGCACCGGACATCTCCGACAAATATTGGGCTTGCCCTTCTGTCGGCGCTGGCCGCCCATGATCTCGGACTGTGCACCCGCGAGCGCGCCGTCGAAGTTATCTCAAACGTGATGGATACGATCATGAAGCTGCCGAAATGGAACGGGCACCTGTATAACTGGTATGATACACTGACGCTGCATGTCCTGCAGCCGGCATATGTATCTGCAGTTGACAGCGGCAACCTGGCCGGCTGCCTGATCGCTCTGCGTGAAGGTCTGTCGGAATTAGGCGAGAACGCGTTGGCTGAAAAAACCGAAAGTCTTTTGTCGGGTATGAGCTTTACGCCGCTTTTTGATGAAAAGCGACAGCTTTTTTATATTGGATGGGATATATCCAAGGGCGCGCCGACAGAGGGTTGGTATGACTTGCTGGCGTCGGAAGCGCGCCAAACGAGTTATATTGCCATTGCCCGGGGCGATATACCAAGAAAGCACTGGAGAAGGCTTGGGCGCTCCCTTGTCGCCAAAGACGGATACAGGGGCATGGCCTCATGGACGGGAACCATGTTTGAATACATGATGCCGGAGCTGCTCCTGCCGTTTTATCACAATTCCCTGGTTTATGAGAGCTTGAAGTTCTGTCTCTATGTTCAGAGGAAGCGCGCATCTGGCTTTCCCTGGGGCATGTCGGAAAGCGCTTTCTATTCCTTTGATCACACCCTCAGCTACCGGTATAAGGCTCATGGCGTTCAGCGCCTGGCTCTCAAGCGCGGCATGGGCCGCGAAGCCGTTGTCTCCCCATATTCGACATTTCTTGCTCTTCAGGTCGATCCGAAAGCGTCTGTGCAGAATCTTCGGCGGCTGATCAGGCTGGGAATGGAAGGCCGGTACGGACTTTACGAGGCCGTTGATTTCACACCGAACAGGCTCCGAAACGGCAGTTATGAGGTCGTCCGGACATTTATGGCCCACCACCTTGGGATGAGCCTCGTCGCTATTGACAATGTCCTGAAATCGGGCATAATGCAGCGGCGATTCATGCGCAACCGGGAGATGGCGTCGTTTGCCGAGCTGCTGCAGGAGAAAGTACCTGTGGGCGGAATCATTCTCCGCCAGCCGCCCCTGGATGTCCCTGAAAAACCGCTCAGGCTCTCCTCCCAGAACTGGCACGCTGAGTGCCATGGCATTGATTACAGAAATCCCCGCTGTACACTTTTGTGCAACGGCGCCTACAGCGTCGCCATTGCTGAGACAGGGCAGAGCAGTTCTGTCTGGAACGGTGTCATGCTGACAAAAACATCCTTTGAGCCGCTGGCGTCCGATGCCGGCATGTCCTTCTATCTGAACTCCGGCGGGGAATTGCTGTCGCTTCTTCCCTCTCCTGTTTTTGATAGGAACGTCCGGTATTCGGCGGAACTCAGCGGCGCTTATTGCCGGATCAGCGCAAAGAGCGGCTCCATCCAGTCCTCCGTTATTGTCAGTGTTCCCGAGGATGAGGCAGGCGAGCTGAGAACCGTTGAAATTATCTCATCCGTTTCCCGGGAGGCGGAGCTTGTGTGCTACTTTGAGCCCGTGCTGTCCCGACAGTCCGATTATGAATCGCACCCTGCTTTTTCAAAGCTTTCGCTGGAAACCTCCGTCTTCGACAGCTCTGTCGTGGTGAAACGGCGTCCCCGCGCCAAGGGGCGCGGCATTGCGCTGGCCTTTGACTCAAATTGCCCATTCAAATTTGATACATCACGGGAAAAGGCTTTGGGACGGGGCGGAATTTTTGCGCTGCGGCAGGCGCTTTTACGCGAGGCGTCGTCATCGACAGGCGCAGTTCTGGACCCCTGCGTTCTGGTGCGCGTCAGGCTGCATCTTGAGCCGGACATCCCCCTCGTGGTCAGTTTCTCGTTGACGACATCCTCAACGCCCCAGGCCGCATCGGCCGCTGGGAAGCGTATTCTCTCCGCCGCCGGGCAGCCGGCTTATTCGCACCTTGACGAAACAGCCCATCGATTGAAGCTGACCCCTGAGCAGTTGGAGAACGCTATGGCGCTTTTACCAGGGCTCATCTACCCCTCGCCTGACCGGATGATACCCGACGGGCTGATGACCAGTCTAAAGCATGGCCAGCAAAGCCTCTGGAGTCTTGGAATTTCTGGTGACCTCCCTGTTGTATCGGTCATTATCGAGGATGATGAGGATATCTCTGCGTCATCGGACCTCATTCCAGCGCATCAGCTGCTGGCGGAGAATGGCATCTCCTTTGAACTGGTTTATCTTGTAAAGGGCGGCGGTGATTACAGGAGCACGTATCGCGACAACCTGATCAGCATACTGCGCACAAGCGGACTGGAAGGACGTTTAAGCGCGCGCGGCGGTATCCATCTAGCCGACTTATCGACTCAGGGTGCCGAAACAGCTCGAGCTGTCTCAGCGTGGATCATCAAGTCCCATGACAGGCTGCCGAAAACCGAACGGACTGAAACCTACCGGCCTGTAACGCAGCAGATATCCGGTGTCTGTCCCGAGCAGGAGCTAATGTGCCGTTACAACAAGGACAACAGCTTTTCCTTTGATATAGTTGGAAAGCTCCCGTATAACGCGTGGAGCCATATTCTTGCTAATGAAACGTTCGGTTATGTGGCCACAGATGCCGGCACCGGGCATATGTGGCACCAAAATGCCCGTGAAAACAAGCTGAACCGGTGGCTTAACGACAGCCTTGCGACGAACGGGACAGAAAAAATTGAGCTTCACAAAAACGGCGCGAAGTTTTCGCTTTTCGCCGCCGCAGACGGCTGCGCCTGCACCGTCACATACGGTTTTGGCTGGGCCGAATGGAAAAAGACCGTTGACGGCAGGACATATACCACGAAGGCCTTCGTCCCTCATGATATTCCGGCACGCATTCTGATTATCGAAACCGACGACCCTGAGGATTATGAAGTGTCATACGGCACCGACCTCGTTCTGTCGCCGGATACAGATGATTGCGTCTATGTGACGACCGAGCGCCGGGAAAACCTGATCTCAGCAATAAACACATATAATACCGATTTTCCCGACACTGTCTTCCATCTGACAGCGTCACTGCCGGAGTCTTCTTTTACCTGCTCAAAAAGCAGCTGGCTGGCAGGTCAGTACGACGGGATGACGGGAACCGGCTTTATCCCATGTATCGCCGCTTCTTATAAAGTAAACGGGACGCTGGTTCTCGTAACGGGCTGCGCCGCGCCTGATGAGCTTCAGGCTGTTACTAGTGCTGTTCACGCATATGCAAAGCTGAAGCAGACGCTTGACTATTGGCGCCAGATCACATCGAAGCTCACAATATACACGCCGGATGCATGTCTTGACACATATATGAACGGCTGGGCGATATATCAGACACTGGCCTGCCGAATTTTCGGCAGGACCTCGCTCTATCAGAGCGGCGGCGCTTACGGCTTCCGGGACCAGCTGCAGGACGTCTGCGCCGTCATTGATGAAGCGCCGCATATCGTCCGTGAGCACCTGCTGCGCACAGCATCGCACCAATTTGAGGAGGGGGACGTACAGCATTGGTGGCATCCCTCGAAGCGGTATGGCGATCTCGGTGACAAGGGTGTCCGCACGCGCTGCAGCGACGACCTTCTCTGGCTTCCCTATGCGCTGTGCGTTTATACTGAGGCAACCGGCGACAGAAGCATTCTGGCTGCGGAGGTGCCTTATATCCGATCGCAGACGCTTGCGGAGGACGAGGATGAACGTTATGAGCAGCCGAAAATCAGCTCCCTCTCCGAACCCCTTCTGACCCATGCCATCAAAGCAGTTGAGCTTGTTATGAAGCGCGGTACAGGCCGCCACGGCTTATGCCTTATCGGCAGCGGTGACTGGAACGACGGCATGAACCTTGTCGGCGCTGCCGGGGAAGGCGAAAGCGTATGGCTTACCTGGTTTGCGTGCATTACAGCCATGAAGATGGCGTCACTCTGCTCTGACGCCGGTAATCCGGGCGCCGCCTCGCGCTTTTCAGACGTTGCAGAGAAATGGAAACACGCCGCTGAGGAGGCCTGGGACGGGGATTGGTATAGGCGCGGTTATTATGATGACGGCGCTCCTCTCGGGTCCTGCCTGTCGGAGGAATGCCGGATCGATTCGATTGCCCAGAGCTTTGCGGCACTGGCCGGCGCTGACAGGGATAAAACAGAAACGGCCTTGCTTACCTCCGTCAACAGGCTTTTTGATAAAGACGAGCGTATCGTCCGGCTTTTCGATCCGCCCTTTTCGGAAGGCAACAGCACTCCGGGTTATATTAAAGGCTACAGTCCCGGTTTCAGGGAGAACGGCGGCCAGTATACCCACGGCGCGGTATGGCTCGCTATGGGGCTTTTCCTGACGGGTATGACGGATGCGGGCTGGAAAATCCTTCAGGCTTTGCTGCCTCAGGGCAGGCCGAACGATATTTATCGTACGGAGCCTTATGTCATCGCCGCCGATGTCTATTCGGCTCCCGGACACATCGGACGCGGCGGGTGGACCTGGTATACCGGCGCGGCGGGTTGGTTCAGACGCGTGACGCTTGAAAATCTGCTGGGTCTCCGCCTTCGGGACGGTGTGATGACGGTTACGCCCGCCCTGCCGTCGTCCTGGGACGGCTATGAGGCAGACTGGCAGCGGGACGGCAAACTTTATAGAATTCTTGTCAAGAAGGACGGTACTGCAGTCGTCACCATCGACGGGCAGCCTGAAACCGCCGTCAGCGACGTCATCGTTTGCCGGCCTGACAGCGACTCCTTGAAAATTAACAATTAATTTGTTTTCCAAAGTTTATGAAATGTTGTATAATGATTAACAACTCATTGCCTGAAATACAGACTTTAACTGCCGGGAGGTTCGACATGCAGGAAGTTACCAGGAAACAAATCATGCCGGACACGCATCTGACGTGCGTCAAAACTGAAAAATTTAAAACATGCTGCCTGTCTTTAACCCTGATCACGAAGCTTGATAAGCAAACCGCCTCCAAAAACGCGCTTCTGCCAAGGGTTTTGCTGAGAGGAACGTCTGCCCGTCCCGATATGGAGAGCATCAACAATTATCTGGATGAGCTTTATGGCGCGCGGATCATCCCCATGGTACGGAAAAAAGGTGAGCTGCACTGCATCGGGTTTCTCGCCGATTTCATCGACGATGATTTTATCCCGGCAGGTGAAAACATACTTGAAAAGGCCGCCGCTTTTCTGGGTGAGCTGCTGTTGTCTCCCAATACCCACGGCGGTCTGCTGCTGGCCGATTACGTTGACGGCGAGCGCAAAAATCTGATCAACGATATCAGGGCCGGTATAAACGACAAACGCGGCTATTCCATTGACAGGCTCTTTGAACTGATGTGCGCCGATGAATCCTTCGGCACGAACAAGCTCGGCTCGGAGCAGCATGCCGAAACGATCACGGCCGCTGCTCTGACAAAGCATTACAGGAGCCTGATCGCCTCTTCCGGAATAGAAATTTTTTATTGCGGCGCTCATGATAACGAGCGCGTTGAAGCCGCTGTGCGCGGCGCGCTCTCGGCTCTGCCCAGAACCGGTTCCTCCGGGCTGTTCGGCACTGAGGTGCTCCTCCACCCCAGGGAGAAGGAACCCAGGTCTTACACGGATAAGCTCGAAGTCAACCAGGGCAAGCTCACCCTTGGGTTCCGACTCGGCAAGTGCATGCTCTCCCCGAATTACGCAGCTTTGTTGGTTTTCAACGCTGTTTTTGGCGGCTCGGTCACATCAAAGCTGTTTTCCAACGTCCGTGAAAAGCTATCACTGTGCTATTACGCCAGCTCGGTTATAGAAAAGCATAAGGGAATTATGGTCGTCGCCTCCGGTGTCGAGTTTTCAAGGTTTGAAGAAGCAAAACGTGAAATCCTCGCGCAGCTTGACGCCGTCAGGCGCGGCGACGTCAGCGACTGGGAGCTGCTGTCGGCCCGCCGCGCCGTTATCACATCGATCAAGTCGACAATGGACAAGCCGTCCGGACTTGAAGAGCTGTTTTTCGACCAGTCCGTCGCATCGGTCAAGATCACGCCCGACGAACTGGCAGCCCTCGCCGATGGGGTGACTCTCAGCGAAGTGGCTGAGATCGCATCCTGTATCGAGCTTGATACCGTATACTATCTGACCGGAACATCCGTACCCGCCGAACAGACTGCCGGAGGTGAAAGCAATGAAGAGTAAAAGCTATGATCTCATCAGAGAGCAGGTTTTCAGCGAGAAACTGGAAAACGGCCTGACTGTTTTTGTCGTATTAAAGCGCGGTTATAACAAGAGCTTTGCATTTTTTGCCGCTGATTACGGCGGCGCAGACAGACGCTTCAAGCTCGGCGGCCAATGGCTCGACACGCCGATGGGCGTGGCGCATTTTCTGGAGCATAAGATGTTTGACACCAAGGACGGAAACGCCCTTACGAACCTGTCTGCCAACGGCGCCTCGCCGAATGCATTCACCTCTTCGGATATCACGGCATATCATTTTGAGAGCACGGAAAAATTCGAGGAAAATCTTGAAATTCTTCTGAGCTTTGTATCAATCCCCTATTTCACTCCGGATAGCGTACAGAAAGAACAGGGCATCATCGGGCAGGAAATCAAAATGACGGAGGATGATCCGGATTACGCTGTTTACTATGGTCTGATGAAGGCGCTTTTCCGGAGCAATCCCCTGCGCGATTCCGTCGCCGGGACAGTGGAGAGCATCTCCCGGATAACAGCGGATACGCTCTACCACTGCCACAAGGTATTTTACAATCCCTCCAATATGGTGCTCGTTGTCGCCGGCGATGTGGACCCGGAAAAGACCGTCGCAGCAGCCAGAAGAATTCTGCCGAAGGAGCCAGGCGAACTCCCACGGCGCGATTACGGTCCGGCTGAAACCTCTGTTCCGGAGGCGCTTCGCACGGAACATGAAATGGAGGTCAGCATTCCGATCTTTCTGCTCGGCTCAAAGGTCTCACCCGTAACGGATGGGCGCGGTTATTTGGAGCAGGAACTGACCGGGAGTCTGGCGTTGGATATATTGGCCGGCCATTCCTCTCCTCTTTACCTTAAGCTTTACAGGGAAGGCCTCATCAACAGCGGTTTTTCTGCGGCGTATGAGGCCGCCGCCGGCGCGGCTTATATCATGGCCGGCGGCGAAAGCTCCGACCCTGATGCGGTTTTTGAGGCTTTTAAAACAGAAGCAAAGCGGCTGGCGGATAAGGGACCGGATCCCGCGCTCTTTGACCGCCTGAAGAAAGCCATGACAGGACGCCATATCCGCTCTCTCAACTCTTTCGACAGTATCTGCCATAATGTCGCAAGAGGTTACTTCAGAGGGTATGATGCCTTTGACGCACCGGACATCTTAAAGACCATAACTCCCGAGGACGTCACTGCCTTCATAAGGAGCTTGCCGGCAGAGCAAATGACCTTATCCGTCGTGAAGCCCCGCGGGTCTGTCTGAATCTGACCCGGAGAGTTAATATTATCCGTCAGGGATGAATATAAAGAAAGGGATGGCTGATGTGCAGGGCATAAAGATATCCTTCCCGCTGTTAGGAGAGAATTTTATCCTGGACCCGCCGACATATGTATCTGTTTTAGGCATCCAAGTCTATTATTACGCTGTTATCATTGCGGCGGGCTTCCTGCTGGCCATATTATATATCCTGAAAAGGCGCGACGCATTCGGCCTGACACAGGACAGCGTCCTTGATATGTTTATCATCTGCGTCCCCTCCGGTATCATCGGCGCGAGGCTGTATTATGTCCTGTTCAACCCGACTGATTACTTTGGCGCCGGCAAGTGGCTCAACATTTTTAACGTTCGGCAGGGCGGACTGGCCATATACGGCGGAGTGATCGCAGCGGTGATCGCGGTATTGATCTACAGCCGGAAGAAAAAGATTCCGACAGCCGTCTTCTTTGATGTCGGCGCCCTCGGCCTCCTGATCGGTCAGGCTGTGGGCCGCTGGGGAAATTTTATCAACCGGGAAGCGTACGGCGCCGAGACAGATGTGCCCTGGAGAATGGGCCTGAGCTCAGTTGGCTCCACCGTTTATGTACATCCGACATTTCTGTATGAATCTCTCTGGAACATCATCGGGTTC
>JAAYBH010000214.1 GCA_012718935.1 Clostridiales bacterium | reverse complement strand
TTTTCTTTTATTTCGCGCAGCTATGTAAACCGCCGCAGCAACGCCGGCTGCCAGCAGAACAACCGCCACAACCACGATGACAACCGGAAATCCGCCGCTTTCGCGCTCTGTCTCTTCCATTGCGCCGGCCGTTACCTGCTGAACGTATGGCTCCCAGCCGGCAAGCTCAGCCTCCATGTCAAACATCGTGAGTGTACCCTTTCCGGCACTGTCTGTGCTGAGCATTTCTCCGCCGCTGACCATAGTGGATTTGCCGGTTGCTTTCGCGGTGACTTCCACCGTCCCCTCAAAGACTTTTACGGTTGAAACACCGTCTTTTTCCTCACAGATAAAGGTGGTTCCCCTCGCCCCGGCAATCGCCTGACTCATTTCGACTTCCAATGAGCCATCTTTGACTAAATTCTTAAAATTGGTCCAAATTGTCCCGCCAAGGAGCCCAAGCTTAGAGCTTCTTTTATTAGCAATATCTAGAACAATCGTCGTATCTTCCTTCATGACATATGTGGTCATATCAGCAAAGGAAATAATACAGCCGCTTCGTGTCAAGGTCTTGACGCGGTCGTTGTGACGGAGCTCCATGCCGCACCATGCAAAAATATACGCATCATCGTCCTCATCATTTTGACGCACGTTAACCTCGCCGTATAGGTCTCCGATTCTGCAGATAGCCACACCCGGCGCCGACGGTGGGCTGTGATAAACAGGGGGCGTCCAACCATTCCCAGGTGTTTCAGAAGAGGACTCTGTCGGAGCCTGCGGCTCGGCAGCCGGTTCACTTTTTTTAAGGGAAACCTTTACGGCAACCATCTCAGACGCGGCGGAATATGGCGTACTCCAACTGCATGTGAAGCTGCCATATAGTTCTGCCTTTTTAGCACCGTCGGGAATCGTCAGGGTTACGGCATCAGATAACGACGCGGAGGTACTGTCGTCGATCTGCGTGAGTTCAGTAACAGCTTCAAGTTCTTTGCCCGAGGCGTCAAAGCACTTAATGTGCATAAAAAGGTCATTGCCCTTATGCTGCATTTGATAACCCATTTCGCCCATTGTCCCGGAGATACTCAGCGACAGGGTCTCACCGGGCGTAAATGTTCCCGTTAGGTTATAGCCGACATAGCCCTTGCTGAAGCTCCATTCAGCGCCGGTCAGCTCACCGCCGCTTACTGAAAATGAATCCATGCTGGTATGTATCCAAGTGTCGCAGGTAAAGCTGCCCGAGGAGACGACCGGAACAGGATCGGCATCCTTGTCAAGCGAACCCGCCGCCAATGCAGATAAGGGTAAACAAGTTACCGCAATAATAGCGGCTGTGAACAGCAATAAAAATTTTCGCATGTTGATCCTCCCTTCCAATCGGTTATTTGAGTAGCGGGCATTTGCGCCGGAAACAGGTGTCCTCGCTTATGTCGCACAATGTCCCGCAAGCGTTGCCGGGAATGAACCTGTCGCCGGTCTTGTCATACTTCTCATAGAAATTGAGCCCGGTATGCGGATCAACCAGTTGAATTCGCGCAATAGGTTTCCTCCTTCTGCACATATGAATAACGTTCCGGGTATGGATATGTATGGTTGCCCGCAGCAATTCCCGGAGCGATCATGCTTATTGGGGGAGCTCTTCAACTTTGAGCATTTCGAAATCGACTTTGGTCGGAGGGCTGAGGTTTACGTCGATCGGATCGGAGCCATCCACCGTTGCCGTTGCATGCCAGTCATAGGTGAGCGTACCCTTAGCCATCATTGGCATGCTGTCAAAATCAAATGTGATCGTGGTATCAGCAC
>JAAYBH010000030.1 GCA_012718935.1 Clostridiales bacterium | reverse complement strand
CAGCAAAAGCTTTTCCGTCATTGTCGTTTTGCCGGCGTCCGGGTGTGAAATGATGGCAAAGGTCTTCCGGCGGTTGACCTCGGTTGTTAATTCGTTTAACATGCGGTTATATCCTTATAATCAATATGATTTGATGGTTTTCACAACAGGTTCATATAATACAGCATAAACAAAGCGGATGTCAATCAGGAACCATGGGTCCGTCCCCCTGCTTCCGCCTGCCCCTTGCTTCCGCTGCCGATATATGGTATAACGGCGTTAGAAAGCTGAGGAAGCAGGGGGTATGATTCGGATGAAAGAGAGACGTCAATACAAACGGTATTCGATACAGGTCAACGGGAAGGCTTCGGATGACAGTCATCAAAACTATCAATTTATCATGAACAATATTTCGGCGGGCGGCATGAGCATTACTACCGAAAAGGAATTGAAGGACGAGAGTCCCCTGACCATTCAGCTGGACAAGGCGCAGCTCCGCCTGCCCCGCACGAAGCCGCTTAAGGGCATGATTGTCCGGAAGAAGGAAGAGAGCGACGCTTATCATTACGGTATTCGCTTTACCGGGCTGACGAAAACGGAAACCCAGGAGATGGACACATACCTGCGGGACGAGCATTTTGCTTCACTGGCGCAAATGGTGAAAAACCCGGATGATATGGACAACAAGAAATAAGCAAATAAAAGGCAGGAGACGCGTCTCCTGCCTTTTGCATTTTTATGATAAAACCGGCAAGCCGTCGAGGCCTGTGGGTTCTTCGCCGTCGAGGATGGCCCGCAGCTCCCGGCCGGACATTTTTTCGTACCGGCAGAGATAATCGGCGACGGCGTGGAGTTTATCCATGGCATCCGTCAGGATGCCGAGGGCGTTATCATATGCGTCGCTGATGATCGCCTGGATCTCGGCGTCGATCTCGGAGGAAACCCGGTCGGAGCTCTTTCTGTCGCTATATTGCTCCGATCCGTACTTGACGGGGCCGAGCCGGGTGCTCATGCCGAATTTTGTCACCATGGCGTGGGCGATGGCCGTGGCGCGCTCAATATCGTTGGACGCGCCGGTGGAAATGTCGTTTAGCACCAGCTCTTCGGCGGCGCGGCCGCCCAGCAGGATGCGAATCTGATCGAGCATGTCGTTCCTGGTATCAAAGTTTTTGTCCTCCTCAGGGGGCGTCAGGGTGAAGCCGCCCATCCGGCCGCGGGGGATGATGGACACCTGCTGGACCTTCTTTTTGGAGGGCAGCAGGCTTGTCACCAGGGCGTGACCCGCCTCGTGATAAGCCGTCAGGCGCTTTTCCTTCCCGCTGATGACCTTCGATTTCTTTTCGGGGCCGGCGATGACCTTCAAAACCGACTCCTCGATCTCCGGCATGCCGATAGCCTTGCGTCCGCGCTTGGCGGCAAGGAGCGCCGCCTCGTTTAACAGGTTCTCCAGGTCGGCGCCCGTAAAGCCGACGGTGTTCCTGGCGATTTCGCTTAAATCCACATCGGCGGACAAGGGCTTTTTGCGGCTGTGAACCTTTAGAACGGCTTCCCTGCCCTTGATATCGGGTATGCCGACATACACCTGGCGGTCGAAGCGGCCGGGACGCAGTAAGGCCGGGTCAAGAATATCCGCCCTGTTGGTCGCTGCAATGACGATGACGCCGGTGTCGGCGCCGAAGCCGTCCATCTCCACAAGCAGCTGGTTGAGCGTCTGCTCACGCTCGTCGCTGCCGCCGCTGCCGCTGGAGCCGCGCTTGCGGCCGACGGCGTCGATTTCGTCGATAAAGACGATGCAGGGCGCGATCTTTTTGGCCTTCTCAAAAAGACCGCGGACGCGAGACGCGCCGACACCCACATACATCTCCACGAAATCCGAGCCGGAGATGGAGAAGAACGGGACGCCCGCCTCTCCGGAGACGGCTCGGGCAATGAGCGTTTTGCCGGTACCCGGCGGCCCGATGAGCAGCACGCCCTTGGGAATTCGCGCGCCGAGGCCGTTGAATTTCTGGGGTTCCTTCAGAAATTCAACAAGCTCCCGGAGCTCCTCCTTCTCCTCGTCGGCGCCGGCCACATCGGCAAAGGTTTTTCTGGCCTTCAATTCAGGCGCCGTTCCGACGCTGACCTTGGTGAAGGACATCAGGCTGCCGCCGTGCTTTTTATTGCTTTTTCCCGGACCGTAGCGGATAATCAGCCAGGCTGAGCCCGCCGCAACAAGCAGGATATACGGCAGCGCATTCAGCCACGCGGCATTCTGCCAGGACTGGACATAATCAAATACGATCCTGCTTTCCGGATGCGCCGTATTATATGCGGTGACAACCGGCTCAACCCGATTGATAAACAGCTCGATATCCGGCACGGTATATGTAAGCGTACCGCCGTCCCGCAGCCGGGCGGACAGCACTCCGGTGTGAATATTCAGCGTATATTCCTGAACCTGCCCCGCTTCAAAATATCCCATCACATCCGAATAAAGCGGTATGGTCTGTTTCGGCTGCAACGCCATGATCACAATGGCAGCGACGACGGCGGCCACCGGTATGATAGATAGGAGCCACTTCCTGTTTTTCCTCATGAGCGTCCCTTTCCGATAGTTCTGATGATATCGGTATTATACAATAAAGGCCCGCTCAAATGCGCTATAAGTTTCTGGAAATTGAAAAAGCAGGGGACGATTCTCCTGCTTTTTCCTGCTTCTTTACTTAAACATTTCCCTGCTCATTTTATCGATTTCCTCGCTCATGGCCTCGTAGACACCGGGGTAATTGCTGAGCGGGAGGCCCTGGGACGCGCCGGGGATAAAGTAGTGCTTGCCGCACTCCAGGCAGGCGCGGCGGACTTCTTCGGCGACGATTTCCTTCGTCCAGCCGGGGAAGTCGACCTTCGCGCTGTCAACACCGCCCATGAAGCTGATTTGTCCGCCGTATTTCCTGATGAGCTCGGGGATGTTATTGGAGGTCATGACGCCCTGCCAAATGTCCATGCCCATCTCGATCATATAGGGGACAAGCGTCGCGGCATAGGAATCCGAGTGGTGGACGATGAGCTCCACGCCGTGGGCCTTGTAGTAGCCGTAGAGCTTTTTATAGGGCTCCAGAAAGAACTCCTTAAACATGTCCGGAGAGATAAACGTGGATTTCTGGCTGCCCCAGTCGTCGTGGTGGAACAGTGCGTCGGGCTTCAGGTACTTGCAGACCTGCTCGGCGTACGCAAGCTCAAAATCCGTGATCATCCCGATGATCTCGTGCATAGCCTCCGGCTCCTCGTAGAAGTTAATGAGGCAATTGGAGATCTCCAGAAGGTAATGGCACTGCTCAAAGAGGCCGGGGGCGTAGAAGAAGGCGGCGAACTGCTCCTTGCGGTCAATTTTCTCGGCCTGGGCGATGAACGGTTCCCACTCGGCGGCCGGATAGATGATATTGGGGACCTTCACATAATCGCGCCACCGGGTGATGTCCTTGATGACAATATGCTCGGCGTCGTGGACCGGAAATCCGCCGGGCGTTCCGATAGGCCACGATTTTGTCACGCCCCAGGCATTGACGACATTGTGTTCGCCGTAAGCCGGGCTTGGGTTGTCCTTACTGAAGGGAGTCTGCATGATGAGCGAAAACGCCTCGTACTGATTGACAAAGCGGTCGGGCTTTCCTCCCCGGATGGTCTCGATCAGGTTCTGCCTTTTTGTTAACATATCAATCTTCCTCTCATCCTTGGTTGATATTTTAGTTATACCCATAGATTGCAGGATTGTCAAATATAAAGCAGGGGGTCGGTTCTCCTGCTTTTGTCATATTCTCAAGCAAAACCGGCACAATATATTTATTTCAGGGGGTGCTTTATGAAAACTGAAGGGATCACACCGCAGGAGATGGCGAGTCTGCATGAAATAATATGCTTTAAGAATGCTTGCGCCGTCAAGGCCAATGCGTTTCATCAGCTGGCCAATGACGAGCGGCTGAAGAAGCTTCTGGAGCAGGATACGGCGTTCGCGAAGCAGCAGCTGCGTGACGTTTTATACGTGCTGAGGACGACGAATACCGTGAGTAAGGGGGAGTAAAATGGGACAGACGACAGCAGGAGCAAAGCAGACGGATACCGGCAATCTCAATCAGCTCACCGACCATGTGATGGCGTTCGATCTTCTGAACGCCGCAAAAGCGGGAGTCAGCATGTACGCCCGGGCGCTGTCGGAATCAACCACGCCCGATGTCCGCATCACACTGAATAAACAGCTGGACCAGGCCGTTTCCT
>JAAYBH010000213.1 GCA_012718935.1 Clostridiales bacterium | reverse complement strand
CGGATGGGAGCACAGCGTTGCAAACATGTACTTCGTTCCGGCCGGCCTCCTCGCCGCGGGCAACGAAGCGTACCTCGCGGCATCCAAGTTTGCCTCTGATATCAGCGCGCTGACCTGGGGGAGCTTTTTCCTTAAAAATCTGCTGCCCGTCACGCTGGGCAATCTGGTCGGCGGTTCCGTTCTGGTCGGCCTCAGCTATTGGTTCATCTACGGCCGCGACGACATGAAGGCAAAAGCCGCCATCGGCAAGTAAACATTTTGTGGGATCACAAGGGATTGTATAAAATAACAATTTGACTCCCGGATATGTCATTCTGAGGAGCAAAGCGACGAAGAATCTTCAGGTAACCTAAACCGCTGCATGGCTTTAAGGTATCCTGAAGATTCTTCACTTCGCTCAGAATGACACGTCTGTGGGTATCAAAGGTTATTTCAGACAGTCCCTTTTTGTTTTCCGGCGGGACTCGCCGGTGGATAATTACCCGGGGAATTGTATAAATATTATTGAAACTACTATTTTACTGTCATATTTTCACGATAATAGTATGATAGATGTCAGTAAAAGACATACACAAGGCATGTGTCTATAAAAGACATGCCTATGGCATGTCTTTGGGAGATAGGTGAAGGATTTGAACCTGCCGAAAGGAAAAATGCGTCTGGGAGATATTTTAAAGGCGCAGGGGATTGTCACCGACAAGCAGCTGGAGGCCACGCTGGCAATTCAGCAGAAAACGAAGCAGAAGCTCGGAGACATTCTGATTGAGACAGGCATCACAACCGAATCACAGATCACAAATGCGCTTCATTCCCAGCTCGGCATCGACATGATCGAGCTGCGCGGCATAAGAATCCCGCCGGAGGTCATCGGGCTTGTCAGCGGCTCCATACTGCGCAAGCACAAGGTGCTGCCTGTCGGATTTGACGAAAAGGATTCAAACGCGCTGATCCTGGCCATGGCGGACCCCCTGGACATGGTGGCTCAGGACGATATTGCCATCATCACGAACCGCCGGATCGAGCCGCGGGTCGCCACCGTGGGCGCCATCAATTCGGTGCTCGACCGGTATTTCGGCAACGAGGAGGCCATGACGGCCGCCGAGCAGTACACAAAGGAGCGGGAGCAGCAGCTGCAGCTTCTGGAGGAATCCACTCTGCAGGCCGAGCTGGAGCTCAACTCGGCGCCCATCGTCCAGCTCGTGAAAACAATGATTGAGCAGGCGGTCCGGCAACGGGCGAGCGACATCCATATCGAAGCCCTTGAGAAAAAGGTGCGCATCCGGTACCGCATCGACGGTATTCTCGCCGAAAAAATGATGTACGACGCGGCGCTTCTCTCGGCTATCGTTACCCGCATCAAGATTCTGGGACGCATGGACATCTCAGAGAAAAGAAAGCCCCAGGACGGGCGCATCACCATCACCGTGGACCACGCCGAGTATGACGTCCGCGTTTCGGTGCTGCCCACCTCCTACGGCGAGAAGGTCGTTATGCGTATTGCCTCGGCCACGGGGCTGACGAAGGAAAAATCCGAGCTGGGCTTCAAGGACTGGGAGATGAAGCGGTTTGACCATATCCTCTCAAACCCCAACGGTATGATCCTGGTGACGGGACCCACGGGAAGCGGCAAATCAACGACACTGTATACGGCCCTCAGCGAGCTCAACAGCGAGGAGGTCAACATCGTCACCGTCGAGGACCCTGTGGAAGCCAATATTCCGGGCATCAATCAGGTGCAGGTGAATACAAAGGCTGAGCTGACCTTCGCCAACGCCCTGCGGGCCATCCTCCGCCAGGACCCGGATATTATCATGATCGGAGAAATCCGTGACTACGAGACAGCCTCCATTGCCGTACAGGCGTCCATCACAGGCCATCTCGTCGTCTCCACGGTTCACACGAACAGCTCGGCGGCGACAGTCACGCGACTCATCGACATGGGCGTCGAGTCGTTCCTGCTGGCGGACTCCCTGGTGGGCGTCATTGCCCAGCGGCTTGTCCGCCGGCTGTGCACCTCCTGCCGCAGGCAGCGTCCGGCGACGGAGCAGGAAAAGGAACTGCTGAATGCTCCGCTCGATCAGCCGCTGATGATTTACGTCCCCACCGGCTGCCATCTCTGCGGAGACACGGGTTATTACGGGCGTATCGGCATCTACGAAATCATGGAAATCACACCGGCTCTGAAGCGGATCATCGCCGACAAGGGGACGACGGAGCAGATCAAGGAGCAGGCTATCAGGGACGGTATGCATACCCTTCGGATGTCCGCCTCCGAATATGTCATTGACGGGACCACCTCAATTTCCGAAATGGTCAAGGTCTCGTTTGAGTTATAAATACTTCATTTTGAAAGCTGGTTATTATGGTAGCAGTCAATGATATCCTGAGAAACGCGGTTGAACGCGGCGCCTCCGATATCCATTTAACCGTCGGTATTGCGCCTGTGGCCAGAATTGACGGCGCGCTCGTCTCACTGGGCGGTGACGTATTGAAGACGGAGGACACGAGAGGCTTCGCCGATGCGCTCCTGGATGAGAAGTACAAGCAGACGATGGAGAAGAAGGGCGAGGTGGACCTGGCCTACAGCGTGGCAAACCTCGGGCGGTTCCGGGTCAACGTCTATATGCAGCGCGGCAGCGTCGCCATTGCTGTCCGCGTCCTGAATTTGGAAATACCGGCGCCCGAAATGCTCGGTATCCCGGAAAGCGTCGTTGAGGTCATTAAAAAGCAGAGGGGTCTTGTACTCGTCACGGGGCCGACGGGTAGCGGCAAATCCACAACGCTGGCGTCGCTCATTAATGTCCTGAACGAAAACTACCCGTACCATATCATCACGCTGGAGGACCCTATCGAATACCTGCACCGCCACAAAAAGGGCATGGTCAATCAGCGCGAAATGGGGACGGACACCGAAAATTACGCCAGCGGCCTGCGCGCGGCGCTGCGCGAGGACCCGGACGTGATCCTTGTGGGCGAAATGCGCGACCTGGAGACAATCGGCATCGCCGTCACGGCGGCTGAAACCGGCCATCTCGTCTTCTCGACCCTGCATACCATCGGCGCCGCCGCGACGATCGACCGCATTATCGACGTTTTTCCGCCCTACCAGCAGCAGCAGATTCGGACACAGCTGGCCGAGGTGCTTGTCAGCGTCGTCTCCCAGCAGCTGATCGCCAAGCAGACCGGCAAGGGCCGCTGCGCCGCCTTTGAGGTCATGCACATCAATCCGGCCATCCGGAACCTGATCCGGGAATCGAAAACCTTCCAGATCCCGTCCACCATGCAGACCAATAAAAAAGCCGGCATGCAGACGATGGACGACTGCATCTTCGACCTCTATTCCAAAAACATCATATCCAGCGCCGAAGCCCTGCGATACGCCCAGGATGTGGCATATATCTCGAAACGCCTTGTTTAGGAGGTGACATATGGCATCCTTTAGTTATACGGCAGTTGACAGGGCAGGCAAGGATCGCAAGGGGTCCGTTGTCGCCGAGACAAAGGAAAAGGCGAGAGACCAGCTGAAGTCCGAGGGCCTCATGCCGCTGTCCGTCAGCGAGCAGGGCCTGATGACCCGGGACATCAACCTCAATATCGGTGGAAAACCGAAAGCTCGCGACATGAGCATCTTCTGCCGCCAGTTCGTGAGCATCGTCGGCGCCGGCGTCACCATCATCGACGCCATGGAAATGCTCTCCGAGCAGACGGAGAACAAAATATTGAGGAAGGCGATCCAGGATACAAAGGTCGCCGTTGAAAAGGGCGAGTCGCTGGCCGACGCCATGCGGATTAATAAAAAGGTGTTCTCCGATAT
>JAAYBH010000212.1 GCA_012718935.1 Clostridiales bacterium | reverse complement strand
TCCCGGTGACTGTACAGCCGCTCCGCAGCCTGACAGAATAAAGATGGCCAGTGCGGCAAATAATCCTGCTTTTTTCATGTAAACCTCCGTGCTTTGGATATAGGCCGGCTATCCAGCCTATTTTATCCATCATTCGTGAATCATAGATGACGATTGCATCAGACTGACATCATACAAATATAAAAACTCCACCGCCCAAAAGGTCAGGTCGCACCAGATTTTCATGTCGCTATCGTAATCGGGCTCCAGTTTGACATCGTTGTACGGTCCCGGGTATTCAAGACAGGCTTTGAATTTTCTCTTTTCAGCGGTGCCTTTAAAAGCCAGCCTCAGAATACCGTCTGTCCTCAAGTCGTCGAGCAGGCGCTCGGCGGATAATTTCGTAACCTCGACCTGTTTGCCGATACCGAGCTTCACGATATCCGTCAGCACTCTCCGGTAACAGACATAATCCGTAAAATTTGTTACATACGGCTTGATCGGCCGGCTGAGCTCCCATAACGGCGTATGATATCTGTTGTCGGCTCTTACGTGGATGTGCACAGGCTCAGGTGTGATCGCGCTCAGGTGATTCAACGCGTCGGCAAGCGTCTTTAATCTTTCGGTGTTTCTCCAGGAATAGGTATGGGACAGCACCTGCAGATGATAACCGCACGGGTACAGCGTCTCGGGCAGTATGTACGGGTAGTTGTATTTTCTATGGACATTGGGGTTGTATTGCGTGATATCCAGGAAGCTTTTCAGCGACAGGACGCTTTCGATAGCGTCAAAGCTGATTTTCTTCGTTCTCTCAATGCAGCCGTCGTCCCCGAAGCCCATCAGCGCCAGACAGGCGTCGATCAGAAGCTGCAGGCTTGAACCGCTCTCCGTACCGATGTGCCGGTTCTTAAACTGTTTTAATACGGAATTCAAAAAAGAAAACTCTTCTTCCAATACGCGCTCATCTTGTAAGGCCTCGGCGAATCTGCGGACGAGTGGGACTGTCCGCGGTATGGCGTAATACGATATGAGCCGCGCGGCGTTCTCCGCGTCTTGAAACGGCGTCTCCTGGAACTTATCATAAGAATGTAGCCCGACCCCGATAAACCCATTCGGCCTCTGATACTTTTCCAGCAGCCGATAATAGGGAAGGCGCATGATTCGGTCGAGATAATTTGCTTCCTCAGTCTCAGACAGATCATGCAGAATTTCCTTACGAAGCCGGTATCTGATTACATCACCGGCATTCCCAAGCAGAAAATCAACGGATTGAGAAAGGTCCATATAAATCTCTCCCGATCATTCTTTCGAGCCTCAGGAGTACTGCTCCATCTCCCGCTTCACATCGTCCTCGCAGGCGCGCATGGCCTGGATGGTCAGATCGAAGAGCTTGTCCAGGTCCCAGCCGAGCATTCCGGCGCCTTGCTCGATGATGTCTCTGGAGCAGCCGGCGGCGAATTTCTTGTCCTTGAATTTTTTCTTAAGGCTCGAAACCTCCAGGTCGGAGGCACTCTGGGAAGGGCGCATCTTGACGGCGGCGAAGATGAGGCCGGTCAGCTCGTCAGCGGCAAAAAGAACCTTTTCCATCTCATGCTCCGGCTGAACATCACTGCAGATGCCGTAGCCATGGCTGCAGATTGAGCGGATTGCAGCCTCGGAGACGCCGGCTTCCCGCAGAAGCTCCGGCGCTTTTTGGCAGTGCTGTTCGGGGTACAGCTCAAAGTCGATATCGTGCAGTAGGCCGATAAGAGACCAGTAGTCCTTTTCATCCGAATAACCGAGGGGTTCGGCATACCAGCTCATAACACCTTCAAGGGTTAGCGCGTGCATGATGTGGAACGGCTCCCTGTTGTATTTCTTCAACAAATTCATGGCTTCGCGGCGGGAAAGATCAAATAGCATTTCAGTTCTCCTCCGTTATCTGTATCTGCGGAATATTTTACAGTTTTAAAGCTGCTGTGTAAAGAGCAAAAGCGGGGCGCGCAACAGGCATGCGCACCCCGCTGACTGATATAGACCGGACGCTGTCAGTTAGCCCATTTGAGGAGCAGACTGCCGCCGTCCCGGTGCTTCATGACGTCCATAGCCGCAACGAGCATTTCGGCAGCTTCGGCTCGGGTGACGTTCATTCCGCAATAGGCGCCCATAGACGGCATGATATTGCACGCTTCAAGATTTGCTTCCGCCTGATATGACCAGACAGGGCAGGTCGTCTGTTCCATCGCTGCGACAGCGGCAACATCGGTGATTTCAAGCATGTTATTCATGAGGACGGCAGCCTCGCTGAAAGTAATCGGTTTCTGAGGCGAGAAAACAAGCTGACCGCTATCATTTCTATAACCGGTGATGATGCCTGTCATGAGTCCAGTGGAGACATACGGTTTCGCCCATGCCGGAATACTGCCATCGTCAGCAAAGCCGGTCCTTGTGATGCCTTTGAGCATTTCGGCATCGCTGAGCCCCAGGCAAAGGGCCAGAAATTCACCCCTTGTCACAAGGCTGTCCGGGTGGAAGAAAAAGTCGTTCCCCAGTTTCTCACCGATTAGGATGCCCTTTTCGGCCAAGACAAGAGCGGCATAATGGGCACTGCTGTCCGCCATATCGGCATACGTGATTTTTGTGGACTGCTTGTTGATTGATATAGTAACTGTCGCCTTGTTTGAAATATTGCCGTTTGCGTCGATCGCGTGATAAGAGAAGGTGTCACGGCCTTTTTTGTTGTCTCCGGGAGTGTAGATGAAGCTGCCGTCCTTTTCAGCCTTTACGGTGCCCTTCTTCGGTACGCCGGATACTTCGAAGGTGACGGCGTCCCCATCCGGGTCTATTGCCGAAAACTGTCCGTGTATCGATATGTTTCTGAAAGTCGCATACTCCAGGTCCTTGGCGATGGGATTCATGTTCTGCACGGTGATTTCAGTCATATCGTCCGCTGCGAGAGCCGGTACGCCTGCCCACAAAAAGCCGAGAGCCATGAGCAGCAGTACCAGGGACAGCGCGGTACGGAGCGATTTGCTGTTTCTCATTTTCATTAAGAAAACCTCCATCAAATCAAATATCCATGTCCAATATTTGGATTCGATATTATGATTTACTATAAAATGGGAATTATACCAGTGCATGAAAAATATTCCTTTGGGTTTATACTTAATAATCGCACGGTAGCGTGGCTCCCCGGCATGTCATTTATGCATGAATATCTGAAGAATTTGTTCTTTAAGTTATCATTAATATGTGTTATAGTTGTTTGGTATATACAGAAAGCCCAAGGAGGTTGTTATTAATGTCGAACAGAATATTTACTTCAGAATCGGTGACCGAAGGCCATCCCGACAAAATTTGCGATCAGATTTCAGACGCCGTCCTGGACGGCATACTGGCCGGAGACAGCCATGCGCGCGTTGCCTGCGAAACGGTTGTATCGACGGGTATGGCAGTGATCATGGGCGAAATAACAACGAACACCTACGTCGATATCCCCGGTATCGCCAGGGAGACAATCAGGCAGATCGGATATGTTAACCCGGAGCTCGGGTTTGATTATAACGGCTGTGCGATTTTGACATCAATCAAGGAGCAAAGCCCCGATATCGCTATGGGCGTCAATAACGCTTATGACGACTCCAGCGAGGAGGGGGCGGGTGATCAGGGCATGATGTTCGGTTTTGCCTGCGATGAAACCGAGGAATATATGCCCGCTCCGATTTCAATGGCGCACGCTCTGGCGCGCAAGCTTACAGAGGTCAGGAAAAGCGGTGAGCTCGGTTTTTTAAGGCCTGACGGGAAAACCCAGGTTACGGTGGAGTATGACGGCAGCGGAAAAATCATCAGCTGCCCGGCCGTCGTTGTCTCAGCCCAGCACAATCCCGATATAAGCACGGAAAACCTGCGCGAGAGCATTCTGGAATGTGTTGTCAAGCGCGTGATCCCTTCGAATCTGATTACAAAAAATACGAAGGTCTTCGTCAATCCCACCGGCAGGTTTGTGACCGGCGGACCCGTAGGAGATTCCGGTCTGACCGGGCGCAAGATTATTGTGGACACCTACGGAGGGTATGCAAGCCACGGCGGCGGCGCTTTTTCAGGCAAGGATCCGACGAAGGTCGACCGCAGCGCCGCATACATGGCCAGGTATGCGGCAAAGAATATTGTCGCGGCAGGGCTGGCAAAGGCATGCCAGATAGAAATCGCATATGCCATCGGAGTTGCGCAGCCCGTCTCGATCCTGGTGGATACCCGGAGAACGGGAGTGATTTCCGACGAGAAAATTGAAGATGTTATCGGTCGTCTTTTTGATTTCAAGCCCAGCAGAATCATATCCTACCTTGGACTTCGAAATCCCATCTACCGCCAGGTGGCGGCTTACGGTCATTTTGGCCGTAACGATCTCGACCTTCCGTGGGAACGGCTCGATATGGTCGATAAGATAAAGGAACTGTTATAATAAACGGGGTAAACATAAATGGACGACGGCACATTCAGAAAAAGGAAGCCGGTTCCGCGCCATATGGATCCATACCGCAGCCGGGAGGAATCCTCGGAGGCTGACGCAGACAGGTCGGAAGGCATTGTCGAAGGCAGGAACGCTGTTATTGAAGCGCTTCGAGCCGGAAGGCCGATTGATAAAATTTATATCGCCAAGGGTGAGACGGACGCATCTCTCGGACATATTGCGTCAAAAGCCCGTCAGGCGGGGACCGTCGTCGTGGAGGCAGACAGGAGAAAGCTTGACGCGATGAGCGTCACGAAGAATCACCAGGGTGTTATTGCGCTGGCCTCCGTAAAAGCGTATGTGAGCATTGAGGATATCCTTCAGACAGCAAAAGACAGGAACGAACAGCCCCTCATCATCGTTTGTGATGAGATATCAGATCCGCATAATCTTGGTGCGATCATCAGAACGGCAGAGTGTACGGGGGCGCATGGGATTATCATCCCAAAGAGAAGAAGCGCCGGAATGACGGCGGTGGTCTCAAAAACATCGGCGGGAGCCGTGGAATACCTTGCCGTTGCAAGAGTATCAAATTTAACAGCAGCCCTTGGCGAACTGAAGAAAGCCGGCGTGTGGGTTTACGGAGCCGATGCCGACGGCGAGAGCCACATCTGGCAGACAGACCTGACCGGACCTGCCGCCTTGGTCATCGGTTCGGAAGGCGCGGGGCTCAGCCGGCTTATACTCGAAAACTGTGATTTCAGAGTTCGTATTCCAATGGTCGGCAAAATATCATCGCTTAACGCTTCTGTTTCAGCTTCTGTTATTATGTATGAAGCGCTGAGACAGAGAAGCATGTCCGGAAAATAGATATATGTAGGGGGTGACGTCTTTGGCACGCGATCAGCAATATACGGAAACAAGCGATTTATTTGTCAGCGCGCCGCCATCTGAAGAAGGAATGAAAACCCGTTTGCTCAGCGAAAATGAAGGCGACGGCGTCTCAATACCGGACGGCTACTCTCTTGAATCTATTCTGGCAGAGTATAAGGGAACAGCATATATTGCCGGTGATAAGAGAACACCGCCTTCCGTCCTGCAGGAAAAAACAGACAGGATCGTCATGGAGGTTGCAGGAGGTCAGACAGCCGGGACACAGGCGTCGTCCGGCGCGATGCCCAAAAATAACGGCGCGAGCGGAAAAACAGCCGTTCTGCCCGGTGAGGATGAGATATCAGACGAACAAGACAAATTGTTTCGCGCAGAAGAAGACAAAACCGCCATAAGAGAAGCCGAAGTGTCCGTGGGGATGGACCAGGAGGTCATCAGGTTTCAAAGATACCGTGAAAAGGCCGATACCGAAAGCAATGGATACCTTAACGATATCGGTAGGGAAGTAAGCGCAGCCATCGAAAAACAAACCCGGCTTGAAGAGGACAGTAATAAATCACTTCGAAAGATATTCGGCATATTCAGCAGAAATGCGAAAACTGACGACGAAGCGATTTACAACGATGAGGTGATCACAGAGTCATCCGTACCCGTTGCAGAAGAGGAATTTTACGAAGAACCGGATTACCGCGAAGCGACGAAAAGATTCGCCGAGCGCTGCAACTCTTATTCAGTCAGAAGCTTCGCAAGCCTCATCCTGACCGTTGTTATGGCGGTTCTGACGCTTGTTTTTGAATCCGGCGCCCAGCTGCCCTTTGGGATGGGACAGAATAAGATATTGTCTGCCGGTATTCTGCTGATTTTCTTGTTTGTCGTTATGATGCTGAGCATTGACAAGCTATCGGACGGCTTTACGAGTATAATCAGACGCGGGCCCAACATTGAGACGCTCAACCTCTTTTCCTGCCTTGCGACGATCACGGCGGCAGCATTCAGCATTTACAATCAAGACACGGCGGTTGGAATGCCGTACTGCGTCATATCGGCTTTTTCTCTGACCTTTACGCTTTGGGCGGAAAAGGTTTATTACAGAGCGCTGACGGAAACTATGAAAACTGCGCAGGCCACAACGATGCCGTCCGGCGTTATTGCCGAAATGTGCGGCGCGCTGGACAGTACGATCATAAAAAAAGTTACCGGCCGCACAGAGGGCTTTTATAATAATCTGGTTCAGGCCGATATCAGTGAAATTACTTATAAGTATGCGACACCCGTTCTGATCGTCATCTCGGCGGTCCTTGCCTTTTACGCGTCTGTCGGCCATGGCCGCGCACATTACTTTTGGCATTATTTCGCGGCCATCATGTCGGCGGCAGCGCCGTTCACGGCAGTATTTGCCTACTCCGTACCCTTCAGCGCCGTGTCCAGAAGGGCGCGGCAGTCGGGCGCCGCAATCGCTGGCTGGGGTGGTGCGGATGACCTGTATCATACGGACGGCGTGAGCATCACCGATGAGGATATCTTTCCTCCGGGTACCGTCTCAATAGCAGGCATTAAAATATTTGAGGAGGTACAGCCTGAAAAAGCCCTTCGGTACACGGGAAGCTTGATCATCGCATCAAATTCTGGCCTTGCCAAGCTGTTTTCAGAGCAGCTCGGCAAGCAGGCGCTGAACTTGATTCGAGTTGAAGAATTCGCATGCTATGAAGGCGGGATCGGCGGCATTATCAAGGGGGAGCGCGTCATCACAGGCTCGGCGGCATTCATGAATCTGATGGGGATCAGAATACCGACCAGCCTTAATATGAAAAACGCCATATTTACTGCCGTCAACAAAAGGCTGATTGCTGTTTTTGCCATCAATTATGTGCCGATAAAGTCGGTGCAAAATGCGTTGATATCCGTACTGCGTTATCGTGTCAAGCTGTTTTTTGCCGTCAGGGATTTCAACATTACACCTGTGATGCTGGAACAGAAATTCAAAGTTCCCGTCAAGGATGTGGAGAATATCCCGATTCAGAATACATATGAGCTTTCCGATAACGCCAAGCAGGAGGCCAAGCGTGTTTCGGCTATTCTCATTCGTGAAGGCATGGGCCCGTATGTTGAGTCAATCACAGGCGGAAGACGCCTGCGGACAACAGCACTCGTTGCGACTGTCTTCTCCATCCTGTCGGCCTGCGCCGGTATGCTTATTATGTTTATAATCAGCTGGGCTGGGTCATTTTCTGCCGCGCGCGCCGGCAATCTTCTTCTCTATATGCTTTCGATGCTTGTTGTGACATTGATTATTTGCGGTTTTGCCAGATACAGGCAGTAAGATGCGGCAAGCAAAGCGCGGCAAGCCGGACGGCTGACAAAGTGTACAAAATTGATTGTATTTTAGTTTCCATTAGTGTATAATTTCCGTCATAAGACTATTAAGGAGTGTAAAAACATATATGACCTATGCCACTGATAAAATCCGGAATATTGCTCTTCTGGGACATGGGAGCAATGGAAAAACAAGTCTTGCCGAGAGCATGCTGTTTTTAACAGGCCAGACGGACAGGCTCGGCAGGATTGTTGACGGTAATACCGTCGGAGATTCTGAGGCAGAGGAGATCAAACGCCAGATTTCGATATCACTGGCGACGATGTATTCTGAATACAGAGACTGCAAGATTAATATTCTTGACACGCCGGGTTTTTTTGATTTCGCGGGTGAGGTTGCTGAGGCACTCCGTGTCGCCGATGCCGGGATCATTGTCTGCGGCGCGAAGGACGGTATTACCGTCGGCCTTGAAAAGGCCTGGAAATATCTCGAGAAGCAGAAGCTCCCGCGTGCTATCTACGTTTCGAAAATTGATGAGGAAAACGGCAACTACGAGGCCGTTTACAGCGCGCTTCGCGATAAATACGGCACATCTGTCTGTCCGATGATTGCGCCGATTAAAAATGCCGCAGGAAAGGTTGAAGGCCTGATTGATCTGATCAACAGGAAAGCTTTTACGGTTGAGGGCGGAAAAACAAAAGAGATTCCGATTCCCGACAGTATGAAATCCGAGCTTGAAACACTTTATACGGCAGTCAATGAAAGCGTCGCTGAAACGAGCGAGGAGCTCATGGAGAAGTATTTCTCCGGAGAACAGTTTACTGTTGATGAAGTCATTACAGGCTTAAAGGTCGGTGTGAAGGATCGGACGCTGTATCCCGTTTTCTGTGGCTGCGCGCTCACCGGACTCGGAACGCTGCCGCTTCTGGACGCCGTTATCAACCTGTTCCCGTCGCCCCTTGACGGCCGAAAGGAAATCAGCTCAGAGGACACTGTCATCGCAGCCGATCCGAACGGATCGACGGTAGCCATTGTGTATAAGACGGTCTCCGACCAGTATGGCAAGTTCAGCTATTTCAAAGTCCTGTCCGGCAAGGTTGCAGCAGATATGTCTCTTATCAATTCGAGAACCGGGTCACAGGAAAAGATCGGCCATATTTTTAAGATGCAGGGGAAAAAGAGCGTTGAGATAAAGGAAGTTATCTGCGGCGATATCGGCGCTGTTTCCAAGCTATCCGACACAAAGACGGCCGACACGCTGGCTGATCCCAAAAAGCCCGTTACCGCACAGGGGATTGAATTTGCGCCACCGTGCTATTCCATGGCGATTGCGCCCAAGACAAAGGGTCAGGAGGAAAAGATCGCCTCCGGTTTGGCAAGGCTCGGTGAGGAGGATCAAACCTTCAGCGTCTTCAATAACGCCGAGACGAAGCAGATGGTCCTGTCAGGTGCGGGAGACATTCAGCTGGATGTGCTCTGTTCCAAATTGAAGGACAAGTTCGGCGTCGAGGTCGTACTGTCACCGGCCCGCGTTGCGTACCGCGAAAAGATCCGCAAAAAAGTACAGGTCAGGGGTCGCCACAAAAAGCAGTCCGGCGGTCATGGCCAGTTTGGCGACGTCGTTATCGATTTTGAGCCCGGTGAAGAAGAGGATCTCATTTTTGCTGAGAATGTTTTCGGCGGCAGCGTTCCGAAAAACTTTTTCCCCGCCGTTGAAAAGGGTCTTCGCGACAGTATCCAGAAGGGTGTTCTGGCCGGTTACCCTATGGTTTTTCTGAAGGCGACGCTTGTGGACGGTTCGTATCACCCCGTCGATTCGTCGGAAATGGCATTCAAAACAGCTGCGCAGCTGGCATATAAAGACGGCATCCCGCAGGCCAATCCTGTTATCCTGGAGCCGATAGGCTATTTGACCGTATCCATTCCGGACACATATACCGGTGACATCATGTCAGATTTGTCGAAGCGCCGCGGCAGCCCGATGGGGATGAGTCTGGATGCGGACGGCATGCAGGTTATCGAAGCGGAAGTGCCGATGGGCGAGATGTCGAGCTATGCCATCGACCTTCGCTCAATGACACAGGGCAGAGGCTCCTTTACAATTCGCTTTGAGCGTTATGAGGAAGCTCCTGCCGTCGTTCAGGCAAAGATCATCGAAGAGGCGAAGGCCTTGAACGAAGCGGAATAAGAATTATACCAAACATGCAGCGGGTGGGCAGGAAATGAATCACGACAGGGCGGCGCCTGGAAAGGCTGTGCCGGTATGGCTGATTATTTCATGTCCGCCCGTTTCTTTTATTCGGCGGGAAAGGAGTGACGTACAATCGAATGGCTCAGCGAGCTGCTTGAAAAGCTCCGTCTTTTAATTTCGGAAAATCCAGCGGAGTTTTTCTCTTATTTTACGTTTATCATCCGGTTTATCCTTCCAATTCTTGCAGTCCTTATCGTCTACCGTTCTGTGAAGTCGCTTCTGATTGAGGAAAACGACTTTGAAGCGTGGGGATACCTCAGCCTGCCCAACGGCTCTAAAATCCGATTGAATCATTGGGAGAACATTATCGGCCGGTCAAAAGCCTCCGATGTCTACATGGAGTACCCGACACTGTCACGCAGCCATGCAACGGTCATCCGTGATGTCAAAGGACGATGGCGGCTCCATGACCTGGACTCAAAGGGCGGCGTCATGCTCAACGGGGAAAGGATCACCGAAAGAGCGCAAATCAAAACAGGCGACATCATCACATTGGGCGGAGTCGAGCTCGTATTCATCGCCATCAGTAAATATGAACAGGCCATGGAGTCTGAAGAAAGGATACAGCCCGGAAAGTATGTCAAGCCGTTCACAACTCTTTTTTTTCTGACTCTTTTTCAGATAACCCTCTGTTTGCAGCTCTGTATATCATATGATGAAGCCCTGCCCCTGGCAGTCCCCGTCTGTTTTGCCGGTTTGATCGTCCTGACATGGTTTGGCTATCTGCTGACGAGACTCCTGCGCAGGGTGGCGTTTGAGGTCGAGACAATCGCACTTTTTTTAAGCACCATCGGGATGGGCGTTGCAGCATCCTCCGCGCCGGCCGACTTGTATAAACAAATCGCTTTACTGACGGCGGGGGTATTATTCTTTTTTCTGATGGGTTGGTTTTTAAGAGACTTGAAAAGAGCGGTCAGGCTGCGATGGCCGATCGCCGTCACAGGCCTGCTTCTGCTCGGGGCCAACCTGCTTCTGAGCGGCACGGTATTCGGCGCCAGAAACTGGCTGACGATTAGCGGCATCACCTTTCAACCGTCGGAGTTTGTCAAAATTTCATTTGTTTTTGCCGGAGCAGCGACGCTGGACAGGCTTTTTGCCAGGCGTAACCTTGTTTTATTTGTCGCTTTCTCCGGTGTTTGTGTGATGGCGCTGGCCCTGATGGGTGATTTTGGTACGGCGCTTGTCTTTTTCATCGCATACCTTGCCATTTCCTTCATACGTTCGGGTGATTTGGCGACAGTGATCTTAAGTGTTGCCGGCGCAGGATTCGCCGGTTTCATGGCCGTAACGCTCAAACCGCATGTGGCGGCCCGGTTTGCCACGTGGGGACACGCATGGGAATATGCCAACACTTCCGGCTATCAGCAGACGCGAACGATGGCCGCGGCAGCCAGCGGCGGCCTTTTCGGCGTGGGTGCGGGAAACGGATGGCTAAAGAACATATTCGCCGCCGATACGGATATGGTCTTCGGAATTTTATGCGAGGAACTTGGCCTGATCGTTGCGTCTGTCGCTGTTTTTGCTTTGCTTATCCTCTCATTTCATGCAATCAACGCCTCACGTGCCGTGCGCAGCTCGTTTTACGTGATCGGCGCATGTGCATCCGTTACTGTTCTGATCTTCCAGATGATTCTGAATGTGCTCGGCTCGGTTGACATTCTGCCTTTCACAGGCGTCACGTTTCCCTTTGTCTCAAAAGGAGGCTCGAGCCTGGTTGCGTGCTGGGGACTGCTGGCTTTTATCAAAGCGATTGATATGCGCAGGAACGCAAGCTTTGTCGTTCGAACGCCGAAGCATATCGGAAAAAAAGAAAAAAGGATATTTTATGAACATGAAGAAAAAGGGGAAATTGAAAACGGAGGAGAGCCAGGTGCGGATGCTCCCTCGTTGATTGATTTCGAATTTGATGAGGACTTCATAGGGGATGACGTTGAGGATCAATGATCGCAGCACATTAAGAAACGGAAGTGAAGGAAGATGAAAAGAGTCAGCAACAGGGCACGCGCACTTCTGCTTTTGTGCGCCCTGGTACTGGTCGGGCTGTCTTTTTACATCTATAAATATACTGCAAACGGAAAGCTTTGGGTGTCTTTTCCGTCAAACAGGACAGTCTATACAGACGGCGAATTGACAGTCGGCACGGTGTTGGACAGAAACGGCGGCGTTCTGACTGAGGCAGACGGCGGAAAAAGACTGTACGCCGACAGCGCCGAGGTTCGAAAAGCGACACTCCATGCGGTAGGGGACCTGGGGGGCAATATCGGTACGGGCGCGCTTAAGGCTTTTGCGTCGCGCCTGATGGGATATAATATTGTGTCCGGCGCGTATACGCGCCGAGGCGAGGGGAGGGACCTCTACCTGTCCATCGATGCCGGTCTGAACACTGCGGCATACAAGGCGCTCGGCGGAAGGAAAGGAACCGTTGGCGTTATGAATTACAAGACAGGCGAGATTATTTGCATGGTTTCGTCACCAACCTTTGACCCGACAGACGTGCCGGATTTCGAGAAGGCCGGTGATCAATACGAGGGAGTCTATCTCAACAGATTCCTTTCCAGCGCCTATACGCCGGGTTCCACATTCAAGCTTATCACACTGGCGGCGGCAATTGAGAATATGCCGGACCTGTATGACCGCGCTTTCGAGTGTGCCGGCAGTCTGAAAATCGGCGGAGATATTGTCAACTGCACTAAAAAACACGGAGAGCTATCCATAGAGGACGCTTTGGCTGTGTCCTGCAACAGCACGTTCGCACAGCTGGCATTGGAGCTCGGCGCCGACACGCTCGGCCGATACGCAGAAAACCTCGGACTGACGAAAAGCGCCGACATTGAAGGGATTATGACAGCGGCAGGTAATTTTGAAAAGGCCGAAGATGAGACAGCCGATCTGGCCTGGTCCGGAATAGGACAGTACAACGACACTGTCTGCCCGGCAAATATGCTGCGGTTTATCGGTGCGATTGCAAACGGCGGCGACGCCGTCGATATGAGCCTCATCCACGAAAGAGGGCTTGCCGGTCTTATGCCGCCCGGCTCACACCGGATGCTGAGCAGGCAGACGGCAGACAAAATCGCGACAATGATGAATTATAATGTATATAAGTCGTATGGTGAAAAAAATTACGCGGGCCTGGAACTTTACGCCAAGTCGGGTACGGCGGAGGTCGGAGGCGGCTTGCAGCCCCATGCCTGGTTTGTCGGTTATATCACAAACAAGGATGCCCCGCTGGCTTTCGTCGTCGTCGT
This sequence comes from Clostridiales bacterium, assembly GCA_012718935.1. Taxonomy (GTDB): domain Bacteria; phylum Bacillota; class Clostridia; order Oscillospirales; family Oscillospiraceae; genus Sporobacter. The sequence continues at coordinate 40,298 of JAAYBH010000212.1, read as the reverse complement.
TGAAAACGGCGGCGCCGGCAGTAAAACCGCGGGCGCCGTCGCCAACGCAGTGCTCCAGGCGGCCGTCAAAGGATAAGAACCCTTAAAGATTACGATCAGGATGGTAATGATATGCCGGATCAATTTTCGAGAACGCGGATGCTTTTGGGCGATGAGGCGATCAGGAGGCTGAATCAATCCCGGGTCATCCTATTCGGCGTCGGAGGCGTCGGCTCCTTTGCCGCCGAAGCGCTAGCCCGCGCTGGCATCGGCAGGATTGCGCTTGTGGACAATGATGTCGTCAGTCTCACGAATCTAAACCGTCAGCTCATTGCGCTCCATTCAACGATGGGGCAAAAGAAAGTCAACGTTATGAAGCAGCGCATAAACGACATCAACCCGGATGCCGAGGTCACAGCTTATGATGTGTTTCTGTCGGCGGACACTGCTGAAAACTTTGATTTTTCCAGCTACGATTATGTTCTGGACGCCATCGACACGGTGTCGGCAAAGCTGATACTGGCCGATCTGTGCCGCAAAGCCGGAATACCCCTCATCAGCTCAATGGGTACGGGTAATAAGCTCGACCCGACGCAGCTCTGCGTCACCGATATCTACAGGACCTCCGGTGATCCCCTGGCCCGGATCATGCGCCGGGAGCTGAAGAAACAGGGTATTTTAAAGCTGAAGGTCGTCTGTTCAAAAGAGGAGCCGGTAAAGCCGGTATTCGGGCTTGAGGAAACAACCACCCGGCGCTCGGTTCCTGGGAGCATCTCCTTTGTCCCGCCGGCCGCCGGTATGATTCTGGCGGGGGAGTGTATCAAGGATCTGTTGGAGATCTGATCTAAAAAAAGGACGGCCGTTGGCCATCCCTTCATGAGTTATTCATAAAGCTTATTGAAAATGCACGTGGTTGTTGATATGGTCGATGCAGAAGCAGTGATAACCGCTGCATCGAGAACAATAACGGAATTCAAGGCTTGGGAACCCCGCGTCCGTTTTCCCGCAGACGGCGCATTTGTGTCTGTAGGGATGCGCGGCTTCCTCGTGCCTTTTCCTTCTTGCCGCTTTCCTGAAGTTTATGGCCTGCTTTGTGCTGGCAGTCCGGTAAGGGCGCAGGTAATGCATCAGGTCGTCATAGCAGAAGATAAGGAAATTCAAGACGGCGACAACCGGAAGGAACGCGTTGAAATACCAGCCGGCGATCAAATCTGCAACAATAGCATACATAAAAAACACGGCGTCTATGAGGGCAAGCCATTTGACTTTCAGGGGAATGACAAAAAAGATCATAAAAGTCTGATTCGGAAAGAGGGTCGCAAATGCGAGCAGCAGCGACAGATTCATGTAGTCGGAGACGAGAAATACTCTCGTACCGCTGATGAACCAGACGGCAAAACCGTAGATTATGTTAAACAGCACAGACAGAAGGTAATAAATCGTGAATTTTGGCGTGCCCCACTCCTGTTCCAGAGATGTGCCGATAAAATAGGTGAAGTAAAGCATCAATACCAAAAAGAAAATTGGTCCGCTTGAAGGATAGAATATCCAGGATACAAGCCGCCATACCTGTCCTTTCAGAATCAAAGAGGGATCAAAATACGTCCAGTAGAGAAACATGCCTGACAAATCCATTTGGGCGATGACATAATAGGCTGCATACCCTATGACGATATACAGCATCAGTCTCCGTATGCCGAAGCGGCGGTGCGTCAGGCTGAATTTATCGATCGCCCGCATCAATGCTCTCACCGCTCAACCCCCCTTTAAAAACCGCATGTATTGGATGTCTATAGTATAACATGTTTTCTGGTTTATTTTGTATTGTTCATAAAAATTAAATAATATAAGTTCTAGCCTCTGTTTATGAAATTAAGCTTGCAAATACAGAAGCATCGTGTTAATATGTTTAAGCGTTTACGCGCCGTATACTTTTTTAGGCGCAAAGCGTCACACACCGTGTTTATCATCTGGACGGTCCGCTGCCCAAAAAACCGTTGATTACAGTTTAAGGCATGAACGTCTTATGTGAAGGGAGGATAAAATTATGGATCTTGTTCAAATGCTCAGCGAGAAATATATGAAGCCCGAGCTGCCGGTTATGAACGTGGGCGATACCGTCAGGGTCACAGTCCGCGTCAAGGAAGGAAACCGTGAAAGAAACCAGGCTTTCGAAGGGACGATCATCGCCAAAAAGCATGGCGGTATCAACGAAACGATCACAGTCCGCCGCATTTCATATAATGTCGGCTGTGAAAAGGTTTTTCCGGTACACTCTCCGACAATCGTTTCCGTCGAAACAGTCCGTAAAGGCAAGGTTAGAAGAGCAAAGCTCTACTATCTCCGAGACAGAGTCGGAAAGAAAGCAAAAGTTAAGGAAAAGATTTAAAAAAGGGGCTCCAGCCCCTTTTTTTGCTGCGAATAATGCCGATATAATTATTAACGAGTATCGTCATTTTGCTTGATCAAAGAATCTTAATGGGGTTGTTATGATGGATGAAGGGTATCAGGACGATCAAAAAGAGGCTTTTGATATCGATTTCATAGCGGATTATACAATAAATTACTCCGACAGCGAGCCGGACACAGGGAAACCCACAGAGCATCATAAGCGAAAAGCAGCCGTCGATCCGGGCATGAGCCTGTATGACTGGCTCCAATGTATCGTATCTGCCGTCGTCGCCGGTATCTTGATTTTCGTGTTTGTCGGCAAGGTGGACGCCATTAAGGGAACGTCTATGTTGCAGACTCTGGAGGACGGCGATACTGTCATCCTGTCAAATCTGTTCTTTACGCCAAAATATCAGGATATTGTTTTTATCACATCAGACGCTTTTGATACGCCGATCGTCAAACGCGTTATTGCTACTGCCGGACAGTCTGTGAATATCGACTTTGAAAAAGGCGTCGTTTCAGTTGACGGAGCGGAACTGAAAGAGGATTACATTACTACGCCAACGACTCTTCAAATGGGTTTTGAGGGTCCGGTGACGGTTCCGGAGGGTCATGTTTTTGTATTGGGCGACAACCGCAACAATTCCTCTGACAGCCGTGATAGCCGTGTCGGTATGATCGACGTTCGTGACATTCTCGGCAAAGTATATCTGATACTGTTACCAGGGAAGGGTCATGACGCCAAAAGGGACTGGAGCAGGATCGGCCCCGTATAAAGGAGGAGGGTCCGGCAAATAAAAAGACAAAGCCCCTTTTTTTTGTTAGCAAAATGTGTATAATCATATCAAGGCTTATTGAGCAGATTAAAGGGGTATACTGATGGACGACAACGACTTTGATTATGAGTTATTTAAAGAGAAATACGGAATTGATTTAAAATCGGAAGATGACTTGGACGAGGATTTTCAAGCAGTCATGCCGGAGATTCCAGTTGAAAAGAAAAATAATGTGCAGGAAAACCGGGAGGACCATACGCGGCTGGAGTTGTATGACTGGCTTCAGTGTATCGTATCGGCTATCCTCTGCGGTATACTGATTTTTGTTTTCATCGGCAGAGTGATCGGCGTGGACGGCAACTCCATGCTTAATACGCTTCGGGACAGGGATACGGTCATTATGTCAAATCTGTTCTATACGCCGAAATACGGCGACATTGTCGTATTCAGGGATGACAAATACGATTACAATAAACCGCTTGTCAAGCGCGTAATTGCAACGGAGGGGCAGACGATCGATTTTGATTTTGATGCCGGAAAGGTCTTCATTGACGGCCGTGAGATCGTTGAACCATACATCAGAGAACTCACGCATGAAAGCCTTGGTTTTGTCGGGCCGAAAACGGTGCCGAAGGGTTGCATATTTGTCATGGGCGACAACAGGAACGCATCTGCCGACAGCCGAAGCGATATCGTCGACATGGTGGACACAAGACAGATACTCGGCAAAGTCCTGTTCGTCCTGATTCCTGGCAAAAACGAGAGTGGTTCAAGAGCCTGGAACAGTTTTGGCTCTGTATACAAGAAGGTTTCTTAGTCATGCGCCAGGAATTGAACATACAATGGTTTCCCGGTCATATGACAAAAGCACGGCGTTTGATCACCGCTCAGGTAAAGCTTGTGGACGCGGTCTGCGAAATAGTCGATGCGCGGATACCTGTCTCAAGCCGGAATCCTGACCTCGACAGCCTGACGGGAGGAAAACCGCGGTTTCTGATACTCAACAGAACAGACCAGGCGGATCCGGCTGTCACAAAAAAATGGGCCGCTTACTTCAGGTCGCAGAGCTACGCCGTTCTGGAAACAGATTCAAAAAACGGAAAAGGTACGGCGGGTTTTTCTGCGGCCGTCCGGGAGCTTCTTAAGGACAGGCTTGCGGCCTTTGAGGCGAAGGGTCAAGCCGGCCATGTCGTACGCGTGATGATTGTCGGCATACCGAATGTGGGGAAATCCTCATTTATCAACAGAATCGCAAAAAGGAAGGCAGCGGAAGCCTCGGACAAGCCGGGCGTTACGAGAGGGAAACAGTGGATTACGATTGACGCCGGATTGGAGCTATTAGACACGCCGGGAATACTCTGGCCAAGATTTGACAGCCAGGAGGTAGGGGAGAACCTCGCCTTTACGGGCGCCGTTAAGGACGACATTCTGGACCGCGAAGCGCTGGCAGCCAATCTGGCGCTCCGTTTGCGGGATGTTAGCCCCGGAGTTCTGGAGGAGCGTTATAAAATCATTCCCGAAGCAGAAAAAACCGGTTTTGAGCTTCTGGAGGAGGCGGCAAAAAACCGTGGTTTTCTTGTTAAGGGCGGTGAAGCCGACACGGAGCGCATGGCCGCCGTTCTGCTGGATGAATTCAGGGCGGGACGTCTTGGCCGCGTGACGCTGGAAAGCCCGCCTGGATCGGGGGAATAATATGGACTGGTGGGAATATGAAAAAGTATTGTCTGCCGACGGCTGGCGCATCCTGTGCGGTGTAGATGAGGCCGGCCGCGGGTGCCTTGCCGGGCCTGTATATGCCGCCGCCGTAATTCTGCCGCCCTGTCTCATGATCGAAGGGCTGAACGATTCTAAAAAATTGACGGCAATCCAGCGCGAAAGGCTTTACGGCATTATCATCGAAAAAGCGGTTTCCTACGCGGTCGCATCGGCCAGCGAACAGGAGATTGACGAACTGAACATATTAAACGCCACGTATCTGGCAATGAACAGGGCGATACAAAAGCTCGAACCGACGCCTGAAATTGCTCTGATTGACGGAAACCGGGCGAAGGGAATACAATATCTCAGCCGCTGCATTGTCGGCGGCGACGGCAAGTCGGCTCAAATTGCCGCAGCTTCCATACTCGCCAAGGTCAGCCGCGACCGTTTTATGCGGGACCTTTCCGAGGAATATCCCGAATATGCTTTTCACATCCACAAGGGATACGGCACGACAGTACATTACGAACGCATCAGGGAATACGGACCGTCGTCAGTCCACCGGAGGACCTTCTTAAAGAAGCTGCACTGACGGCGGACGATTTCTTACATAGACGGAGGATGCGCATGAACACGAGGCTGCAGGGAAGCTGGGGCGAAGCGTTTGCGCTCGACTATCTGAAAGGAAAGAAATACCTCTCCGTTGCTCAGGGATACAGGTCCCGATGGGGCGAAATCGACTTGATCGTCAAAGACGCGCGGTATATCGTTTTCGTTGAGGTGAAGGTCAGAAAGAACGATAGCTTTGCCGCGGCGCGCGAGTTTGTTGACCGGAACAAACAGGAGCGGCTGAGGAAGACAGCCGAGCTCTGGCTGACGAGACATGCTACGGAGCTTCAGCCGCGATTTGATGTGATCGAAATCTATGCTCCGAACGGCACCGAAACGGTCAGGCCGAAGCTCAACCATCTCGAAAATGCGTTTTAGTCAACGCTGGAGAAAGGATCATTCGCATGCGATATCTCAGCACAAGGGACAATACGGTAAAATTCAGGGCAGCCCGGGCGATCGCACAGGGGCTGTCGCGTGAAGGCGGGCTTTTTGTGCCCGAAGCTTTCCCTGCAATATCGGAGGAAGACATTATCCGGTTTACGGGGATGACATACGCCGAGCTCGCCGTCTTTGTTATGAAGCTTTATTTGGACGATTATTCCGAGATCGAAATGACGGAATACGCTTCACAAGCCTACGGGAAACCGGGCTTTGACCATCCTGATGTCGCCCCTGTGCGTCTCATCGACGACCGGACGGCGATTCTGGAACTTTGGCACGGGCCCACATGCGCCTTCAAGGATATGGCGCTGCAGATGCTGCCGCATTTGTTGTCGGCCGCATTGGATAAAACCGAGGAAGCAAAGGATGTCTGTATTCTTGTTGCCACATCCGGAGACACAGGCAAGGCGGCTTTAGACGGCTTCCGTGATGTCAAACGGACAAAGATCATGGTTTTTTACCCCGAGGACGGCGTTTCTGATATTCAGAGGCTTCAGATGGTGACGCAGGAGGGAGGAAATGTCGGCGTTTCGGCGGTAACCGGCAATTTTGATGACGCTCAGTCCGGTGTCAAGGCAATCTTTTCGGACGAAACCCTGCGGGCAGAGCTTGACAAAAAAGGTTATTTTCTCTCCTCGGCCAATTCGATCAACTGGGGACGGCTCCTGCCGCAGATCGTTTATTATATATCCGCGTATTGCAACATTGTCAAAGCCGGCGGAATCATACCGGGTGAACCCATCAATTTCTGCGTCCCAACCGGAAATTTCGGCAACATCCTTGCCGGCTACTATGCAAAAAAGATGGGCCTGCCGATCGGCAGGCTGATCTGCGCCTCCAACAGCAACGATGTACTGACGGAGTTTATCGAAACAGGTGTCTATAATAAAAACAGGGCGTTTGTGACGACAATTTCACCATCAATGGACATACTGATTTCCAGCAACCTGGAACGGCTGCTCTTTGACCTTTCGGGAAACGACGACCGACTGATTGCCGGATATATGAAAGCGCTTGCCGACGAAGGAAAGTATGAGGTATCTCAAGCAATAAAAGCAGGCCTCAGAGAGAATATTGACTGTGGAAAATGCTCGGACACCAAGACAAAAGAGACAATCAAGGAAGTTTTTGACACCTACCGCTATCTGATTGACACCCATACGGCAGTGGCATTCAACGTGCTTTCGGATTATCGCTTAAGGACGGGCGATACGACGAAGACAATCGTTGTTTCGACGGCCAGCCCTTTCAAATTTTGTGAGAGCGTTCTGAGTGCGCTTGGTGAGCAATCCGGCTTCGGCGGTCTTGAGCTGATTGACCGGCTTGAAGAGGTATCCGGCGCGGCTGGGCCAGCACCGCTGAAAGCCTTGAGAGGAAAAGAAGTCCGCTTCAAAGGGTGCGTCAAGAATGACGGCATGCGCTCAGCCGTTGAGAGCTTTTTGTTCTGAACAGTATGATTTGGCACTGGGTATCGGGGATGGTGCGACGAAACCATCCCCGATGTCAATAAAGGATTTGAAGCTGCTTACTTATCCGGTGGCGGGCGCGGCACAAAAGTCCCGCAGTAAGTTTCCGTCCTTCGCTGCGCGCTTGACGATTCCACATTGATGCTGTCGGCAAAGCATCGGTTGTCATGTCCGTGATATTTGCATTGAACAGCATCGCAGCCCACACCGTAGAGAACGTCGCTTTTTCTGCTGTCTGCCATAGCGTTCCCTCCTTCAATTATGTGTCGGATAGCTCATCTATTATCTGCCGAATGAACGGCGAATATAAAGGAAATGTTTCAGATGGCGATTTATGCAATCGGAGACCTGCATTTGTCACTCGGCACCGATAAGCCCATGGATATTTTCGGCGGCAGCTGGGATAACTATGTGACTAAAATCAAGGAAGGGTTTTCGGTAATCGGGCCTTCGGATACCTGCGTTATTTGCGGCGATATCACATGGAGCATGTCCCTGGAGAGCAGCCTTGCGGATTTTAAGTTTATTGATTCATTACCGGGGAAAAAGATCATACTAAAGGGCAACCACGACTACTGGTGGTCAACGGCTTCTAAAATCAAGACTTTTTTTTCCAGACACGATATCCGCACCATTGAAATTCTTCATAATAATTGCTTCATTATCGATCACTACGCCGTTTGCGGAACCCGCGGATGGTTTTACGAGGAGGAGAAAGGCGTTCTCTCAATAGCGGACGGCGCACATGACAGAAAAATCATGGCGAGGGAAATCATGCGGCTTGAAACTTCGCTCATGTCTGCGGACGCACAGGAGGTTCGTGAGAAAATCTGCTTTCTGCATTATCCGCCTGTATTCAGGAATTATATCTGCCGGGACCTTATTGATATCATGAAAAAGCACTGCGTCAGGGAGTGCTGGTATGGCCATATACACGGGCATGGACACAAATTTGCCGTGACAGGAGAATATGAAGGTATAATGTATCATATGGTGTCGGCTGATTATATCGATTTTTCACCTGTCAGAGTCAGATGAAAATTCTTGCAAATCATAAATGCTTCTGATAAAATACTTAGAGTATGCCTAAAATGCATCGTGTTCATAGGAGGACAGTAATTTTGAACGTAACAACCTGCGAGAAAAAGGACGCCGGAACTGCCGAGCTGGCCGTCGAGGTGTCAGCTGAAGAATTTGACAAAGCACTCAATGAAGCGTACAAAAAAAACAAGAGCCAGATCGCGGTACCTGGATTCAGGAAAGGCAAGGCGCCCCGAAAAATCATTGAAGCGATGTACGGCGCGTCCGTTTTTTATAACGATGCTCTCGATGCGATTCTGCCCGCGGTTTGCAGCCACGGTGTCAGCGAGTCCAACCTTAAAACCGTCGGTTATCCCAAAATACTTGATATGAATATTAACGACGATAAGTCGGCGACGATCAAGTATTCGGTGGAGCTGTATCCGGAAATTCAGCTGGAAAGCTATAAGGGCCTTTCAGCGGTAAAGCAGCCGGTTCAGGTGGAAGAAAGCAATATAGACAGTGAGATTGCTGCAGTACAGCTCCGAAATGCGCGCATCCAGACGGCAACCCGTCCGGCGATAGGGGGCGATACCGCCGTCATCGATTTTGAGGGCTTCATTGACGGAGTACCGTTTGAGGGTGGCAAGGGAGAGAATTATGAGCTTGTTCTCGGCTCAAATTCGTTTATCCCTGGCTTTGAAGCCAAAATCAATGGCATGACCGTCGGTGAGGAACGGGAGCTGGACCTTATTTTTCCTGAGGATTATCACCAGAAGGAGCTCGCCGGAAAGCCCGTTATTTTTAAGGTTAACCTGAAGGAAGTAAAAGAAAAAATCCTGCCGGAGCTCGACGACGAGTTTGCAAAGGATGTGTCCGAGTTCGACACGCTTCAGGAATACCGTGATAGTATCAGGGGAAAGCTGACGGCGGCAAAGAAAGAGGAGTCAGAAAAGGCGTTTGAGGACGCGGTGCTGGGCAAGCTGGCCGACAGTTACGAATGCGACGTCCCGGAAGCCATGATTCAGGATTACGCCGACAATCAGATGGAGGGCTTAAAACGGCAGCTGGCGCAATACGGCATGGAGATTGACATGTACCTCAACATGATGGGGACGGACGCGGAGGGCTTTCGTTCAAGCATACGTCCCAATGCCGTCAGGCAGATAAAAACCACATTGGCTCTCGAAAAAATCGCAAAGCTGGAGAAGCTCGAGCCGGCGGAGGAAGATATCGAAGCGTACTACACGGATATGGCTTCAAGGTACGGCGTGGACGTCAAGGTCGCGAAGGAGTCAATTCCGGTCGAAACCGTTAAAAACGAACTGAACCTGCGCGGCGCATCCAAGCTCGTGTGTGAGCATGCGATCGCCGAGGAACCGGCCGCAGAAGAAGCCGAGCCTGCCGTTAAAGAGAAGAAGACAAAAAAGGCAAAAGCGGAGGAGAAATCGGATGATGCCGAGCCGGTTAAGGCTGACGAAGCAGTGAAAGCCGAAAAGAAAACAGTAAAAAAAGCGGCCCCAAAAAAAGCGGCAGAAAAAGCAAAGACGGAAGAGAATCCGGCATGAGGCGATAGACCATCCTCATATCATGAATAAACTGTTAACTTTTGTATGCAAGCGCGTTTTGTTGGGTAATATCATTGACATGATTTCAATATTTGATTATATTGATATTATGTAAACAAAAGGAGTTGAATACTATGAGTTTGGTACCATATGTTGTTGAACAGACGTCACGCGGAGAGCGTTCTTACGATATTTTTTCGCGGCTTCTGAATGACAGAATCGTCTTTTTGAGCGAGGAAGTCAACGACACCACAGCGAGTCTTGTTGTCGCTCAGCTTTTATACCTTGAAGCACAGGATCCGGACAAGGATATTCAGTTTTATATCAACAGCCCGGGCGGATCCGTTACGGCAGGACTTGCCATTTATGACACAATGCAATACATTAAGGCGGATGTCTCCACCATCTGCATAGGCTTGGCCGCCAGCATGGGATCTTTCCTGCTCGCCGCAGGCGCGAAGGGGAAGCGGATCGCGCTGCCGAATTCCGAAATCATGGTTCATCAGCCGTCCAGCGGTTTTCGCGGGCAGGCGACTGATATCCAGATTCATGCCGAAAACATCATGCGCACAAAGGAACGCCTGAATCAGCTTTACGCTCAGCATACGGGAAAATCGGTGGAAGCGATCCATGATGCGCTGGAACGCGACAGGTTCATGACAGCCGAGGAGGCAAAGGAATTCGGGATTATAGACAGCGTAATTTTTAAGCGTTAATAAAGCATTAGGAGACTGACACATGGCAAAATATGATGATAACAAGATCGTACGCTGCAGCTTTTGCGGAAAGCGGCAGGATCAGGTTAACCGTATCATCGCCGGACAGGGCGCGTCTTATATCTGCAACGAATGCATCGCGCTCTGCACAAGCATACTCGGAGACGAATTTGTTCCCATGAAAATCGTCAGATCCGGAGAAACTGGCGATACGGTTGAACGCTTGCCCAAGCCCGCTGAGATCAGGGCAGTGCTCGACGATTATGTCATCGGGCAGGATTCGGCCAAGATATCTCTCTCTGTGGCTGTCTATAACCACTACAAGCGGATATTCTTTGGAAAAAGCAGTGATACAGAGCTGCAGAAGTCAAACATACTGATGGCGGGCCCGACCGGTGTCGGCAAGACATTCCTTGCGCAGACGCTGGCAAGATTCCTGCAGGTTCCCTTTGCAATTGCCGATGCCACGACACTGACAGAAGCAGGTTATGTGGGCGACGACGTTGAGAATATTCTGCTCAGACTCCTTCAGGCGGCTGATTTTGATGTGGAACGCGCCCAGCGCGGTATCATTTATATTGACGAAATCGATAAAATCGCACGCAAGAGTGAAAATACGTCAATCACGCGAGATGTCTCAGGCGAGGGTGTGCAGCAGGCGCTTTTGAAGATTCTTGAGGGCACTGTCGCCAATGTGCCGCCGCAGGGCGGAAGAAAACACCCGCATCAGGAATTCATCAGCATCGACACGACAAGCATCCTGTTCATTTGCGGCGGCGCATTTGACGGGATCGAGAAAATTATCGAAAACCGCATGGACAGGAAAACCATCGGCTTTGGCGCGGAGATCAAGAGCAAGAAGGACAAGAACGTCGGCGAGATACTGAAAAATATTCAGTCTCATGACCTTTTGAAGTACGGACTTATCCCGGAGCTCGTCGGACGTCTCCCGGTCATCACGTCACTTCAGTCTCTGGACAGGAACGATCTGATCAGAATTCTGAAAGAACCGAAAAATTCTCTGACTCGTCAGTACTCGGTCCTGATGGGCTACGACAATGTCACTCTCGAATTCGAGGACGACGCTCTCGGCGCCATTGCCGACAGGGCGATCGCCATGGAGATCGGCGCGCGCGGTCTGCGCAGCGTCATGGAGAGCATCATGATGAGCATCATGTACGAGGTACCGTCGGATAACAAGATTGAAAAGGTAATAATCACAAAGGATTGCGCGATGGGTCTCGAACCGCCGAAAATCGTACGCCGTCCGAAGCCGCAGCTTGATCCCGACGTGATAAACGCTTCCTGAGCAATGAAAGAGCCGCACAACAGGTGCGGCTCTTAAAGCATAGACAAACGAAAAAATTGACAATGAGACAAATGAGCCGACATATGTGGCCTTTACCTGTGAATTGCCCGTTGTTGCAAGGAGGTTTTCTTCCATGAGCGAAAATATTGACAACATGCACTTAACCGAAAGCTTACCGATGCTCGCATTGCGCGGGTTGTCTGTTTTCCCGAATATGCTGTTGAATTTTGATGTCGAACGCCCGATGTCTGTTGCGGCCCTCAATGTTGCGGCCGAAGGGGAGCGCAGGATCTTCCTGCTTGCCCAGAAGGATATTTCAAAGGAATCACCCGGCGAGGGCGACCTCTACAAGGTCGGTACGATCTGCGTCATCAAACAGCTGCTCAGGATACCCGGCGGCGGTATCAAGGTGCTTGTCGAAGGCATTCAAAGAGCGTCGCTGAAAAAGATTCTGAGTGACAGGAAATTCTTCTTTGTTGAGGTAGAGCCTATTATCGAGGAGCCGGCCGACAAAATGACGCCGAGGATCGAGGCGCTCATCCGCAAAAGTGTCGGTCTGTTCGACACATACTCCTCCATGACGGGGAACGTGACGAAGGAGGCCGTCGTCGCCATTTATGCGTCGGCGGAGCCGGGTTATATCGCCGATTACATCACGCAGAGCATGTATATGAAGCCTGAAAAGAAGCAGCTGATACTGGAGACGTGCTCGCCGACAAAAAGGCTGGAACTCATCTGTGATATGCTCCTTCGGGAAATTGAGATCATTGAGATCGAGCAGCAGATAGACGAGCGGCTCAGAGGACGGCTGGAACGCCAGCAGCGCGATCATGTCCTGCGGGAGCAGCTGCGCGTGATCCAGTCGGAATTGGGCGAATCGCCAGACGGCGCCTCGGAATTCGACGAGTACAGAAAAAAGATCTACGCACTGAGGCTTGAGGCTGAGACCGAAAAAAAGCTGCTTCGTGAAATTGCCCGGCTTGAAAAACAGCAATACGGATCATCTGAAGCGGCAGTAATCAGGAATTATCTCGATATCTGCGTCGAGCTCCCGTGGAAAACAGTTTCCAAGGAACGCCTCGATATCGCGGCAGCCCGGAGAATCCTCGACGAAGATCATTTCGGCCTTACGAAGGTCAAGGACCGAATCATTGATTTTCTCGCAGTCAAACAACTGACGCATAAAACAAACGGGACAATCCTATGCCTCGTGGGTCCGCCGGGCGTCGGTAAAACCTCCGTGGCGATTAGTATCGCAAAAGCGCTGAACAGGAAGCTGGCGCGTCTCGCGCTGGGCGGCATTCATGACGAAGCCGAGATCAGAGGCCACAGGAAAACCTATGTCGGCGCCATGCCGGGCAGGATCATCGCCTCCATCAGTCAGGCCGGTACACGGAATCCGCTTCTGCTGCTGGATGAGATCGACAAGCTGGGCAGCGACTACAGGGGAGACCCGTCCTCAGCGCTTTTGGAGGCGCTTGATCCGGAGCAGAATGCCACCTTCAGAGATCACTATCTGGAGATACCCTTCGATCTTTCTGATGTCATGTTTATTACGACGGCCAATACAACGGCAACAATCCCGAGACCGCTCCTGGACAGAATGGAGGTTATTGAGCTCTCCAGTTATACAGATATGGAGAAGCTGGAGATAGCTAAAGCCCATCTGATACCGAAGCAGCGCAAAAAGCACGGGCTGAATCAGCGCCAATTCAAAATCAGCGACGACGCCGTTTTGGAAATGATATCGAGCTATACAAGGGAATCGGGTGTCCGGCTCCTCGAACGGGAAATCGCCGCAGCCTGCCGTAAAACAGCTTCGAAAATCGTCGCCGGCGAGACAAAAACCGTCAGCATTAAAACAGGAATGCTGGAGGAATTTCTCGGCGTCCGAAAATACAAACCGGAGAGCATCGCAGGAAAAGACGAAATCGGCCTTGTCAAGGGTCTGGCCTGGACGTCGATGGGCGGCGAAACGCTGGATGTGGAAGTGAGCGTTCTGGAGGGTACCGGCAAGCTTGAGCTGACCGGAAACCTTGGCGAAGTGATGAAGGAGTCGGCGCACGCTGCCGTTTCCTATATCAGAAGCCGTGCCCGGAAGCTCGGCATTGATCCCGATTTTTATAAAAACCGGGATATTCACATTCATTTCCCCGAGGGGGCTGTTCCGAAGGACGGGCCGTCTGCCGGCATCACCATCGCTATTGCCGTTATCTCGGCACTTACCGGCGCACCGGTACGCCGGGATCTGGCTATGACAGGTGAAATTACGCTGCGGGGCCGGATTCTCGCCATTGGCGGCCTCAAGGAAAAGACGATGGCCGCTCTGCGCTCCGGCGTCAAGACAGCGATCATACCCGCTGAAAACGAGCCCGATCTTGAAGAGATCGACCAGACGGTCCGCCGGGCGCTGAACTTTGTGACGGCAGATCATATCGATAACATACTTGACATCGCCCTCGATTTTTCCTCAGTAAAGGTCATACAGAAAAATGAGGAGCCGCATCTTCCTATGATCGGCGACGGTAATGAGCGCACCGAACCGACGGCATCCATCAGGCAATAAGAGAAGTATAATGATGAACTATCACAATGCGAAATTTATCAAATCAGCGGCAGCGCCTTCGGACTTTATTTCCGACGGTCTGCCGCAGGTTGTTTTTGCCGGTAAATCCAACGTCGGAAAATCGTCCGTCATCAACAGGCTTCTCAACAGGAAAAATTTCGCCCGTGTCGGCGCGACACCGGGGAAGACGGTTCATGTCAACTATTTCTTAATAGACGGTCAAATCTATTTTACCGATCTGCCCGGTTACGGATATGCAAGGGTTTCGGCTGCGGAAAAGCAGCGCTGGGGGAAATTGATGGAAGCTTTCTTCGCGCGGCCGGATGCGATATCCCTCGGCGTTCTGATCGTCGATGCGCGCCACAAGCCGACCCAGGATGATGTTCTGATGGCGGGATGGTTTCTGGCCACCGGCCGCCCGATGATCGTTGCCGCTAATAAGTGCGATAAGCTCAGCGCATCAGAAAAGGCAGCCTGTACCGATTTGATCAGTGAAACGCTCACATTGCCGGCAGAAATACCGGTCCTCCTCTTTTCGGCAGAGAAAGGGACGAACAGGGAAGCGCTTCTAAAAGAGATTGTAGATATTGCTAAAAGGTGATATAATCAGAGGAGTTAGGAGGCTTCGGATTTTTGGGAAACATATTCAGAAATCTTGACTGGAGCTTTTGGTACGGACGCATTGTATCTCTTGTAGCAGTGCTCATCTGCATGGTATTTCATGAACTGGCGCACGGATTCGTCTCTCACAAGCTTGGGGACAGTACCGCAAAAACCATGGGAAGGCTGACCTTGAATCCGTTAAAACACATCGATGTCCTTGGTGCGCTGGCTTTTGTGTTTTTCGGCTTCGGCTGGGCAAAACCCGTACAGGTCGACCCGAGAAATTTTAAGAAGCCCAAGAGAGACATGGCAATCACGGCTTTTGCAGGTCCTGTTTCGAATTTTCTGCTGGCTGTCATTTTCCTTTTTTTGCTGGGTGTGGTTTTTCCGTTTTTGAGGAACAGCACGGCGGGTAATATTGTACTCGACATTATTTATATTACGGCGACCTTCTCCGTCGTTTTGGGTATTTTCAACATGATCCCTGTTCCGCCGCTGGACGGATCGAAGGTGCTGTTTGCCGTCGCGTCAGATGAGCTTTATTACAAGCTGATGCGCTATGAACGATACGGTTTCATCCTCCTGCTATTTGTGATTTTTCTCAATTACCGGACCGGTTTTCTGAGTATCGCAACGGACGCCGTGATGAATTGGCTGTCGAACATTACACGGTTTTCCTACGGAATAATGATGTCAATAATCGGGAGCTGACGCATGGAAAACCCTATTTTCACGCTGTCGAACGTTGTCAAAGCAAAGGGAGAGATGCAGGATTTTACCGGACCGCTTTCTCTGATTCTGCAGCTTCTCAGCAAGAACAAGATCGAAATAAAGGATATCAGTATATCGCTGATCCTGGAGCAGTATCTGGCGTATCTTGATACGATGTCTGTGATGAATCTCGAAATTGCCAGCGATTTCGTGGCCATGGCGTCTTATCTCGTTTACATCAAAACAAAGACCTTATTATCCGGTACTGACGATACAGACGAACTCAGCGAGCTCATCAGTTCTCTCGAAGAGCTGCAGCGCCGCGAGAGCTTTCAGCAAATCAAGGCTGTTACAGGCCTTCTGGCGGAGATGTACCGCAGCAGTTACGGGCTGATGGTCAAGCCACCGGAGTATCTTGCGCCCGATAACGAATACAAATACGAACACAGCGTCATTGATCTCGTCTCCACATTCGCACAGCTGATTGACAGGGAAGAAATGAACGGACTGACCGCGGCAAAAGCGGTTGTATACCCGAAACGCATCACATACTCCGTAACGGAAAAGGCATCTGAAATTTTAGGACATATCAGGGCGCGCGGCACGGTGCAGATTTGCGACCTCATCGCCGAGGCCGGGAGCCGTTCCGAAATGGTCGCAGTTTTCATTGCCGTTCTGGAACTATGCCGAACAGGTGCCATTTATCTCGTCGGTTATGACGAGGATTTGATGCTCAACTGCTCCGGTCCTGACGCTTCGAGTATTGACGAGCTGCCGAATTTTGATGATGTGGCGGAATGATATAAAAAACACAGCTTGACATAATAAACAGCCGGCATCACGCGGCGGGGCGGGCAAAATAATGGAAATTCATGACATAGAAAACATCATAGAGGGCATACTATTCGCATCGGGTGAGCCTGTCAGCATCAGCCGCATTGCCGCTGTACTCGGTACGGATGAGGACAGCATCACACAAGCAGCCGCCGGCCTTCGTGACCGCTATATTTTTGAGCGGCGGGGCATGCGTCTCGTTTTTCTGGACAGGGCAGTTCAGCTCTGCTCCGCTCCCGAGTACGCCGATTATATTCGCCTGGCGCTTGAGACAAGAAAACAGCCGCAGCTGTCACAGCAGGCATTGGAGGTGCTGTCCATTGTCGCTTATTTCCAGCCTGTTACCAAGCTTTATATCGAGCAGGTCCGCGGCGTCGACAGCTCATATACAGTAGGGCTGCTTCAGGAAAGAAAACTTATCGAAACTTGCGGCAGGCTGTCGGTTCCGGGGCGACCGCTGCTGTATAAAACAACGCCCGCCTTTCTCAGGACCTTTGGCCTGACTTCTCTGGAGGAACTGCCGGAGCTGCCGGAACCAGATCAGCCGGATAAAGACGGGGACGTTATCGTCAACATACAGACGGTTGATTTTGAGCAATTGAAGGATGCTGTGGAGGTCTGAAAATGATCATAGCGGCGGCCATACTGGCGTTCCTTATTCTCATCTGTTTTTTACGCGTGAGGCTCCTGGCGCAGTATGACGAGGATGGTTTTATCCTCAGCGCGTATGTCGGACCTTTTAGGAAAAGAATACTGCCCGACGACAAAAAAAAACAACGGAAAGAAAAAAAAGAAAAAGCACGCGAGTCCGTCATAAAGGCCGGTCGGCTGGAAAGCCTGAAAGCTCAGCTTCCCTCGCTGAAGCAGGCGTTATCAAGGCTTAAACGCAAGCTGCTTATCAAGGAACTGTCCATCCACTATATGGCGGCTGGCGCAGATCCAGCTGCGACGGCAATGTATTTCGGTGCGGCCAGCGCAGGATACGGTATGATTTTGCCCTTGATTGAGAATAACTTCAATATCAAAAACAGGGATCTTCGAACGTCAGTAAGTTTTGAAGCAGCCGAGCCGTATATCTATGTCAAAGCCATATTATCTCTTGCCGTGTGGGAGGCGGTTTATGTGGTGTTTGGCGTCGTCAAAAACATGGTCAAAAGCGAGAATATGAGAGCCAAAATCAGAAAGGCGGGTTAACAATGGACAAGCATCCAATTGGTGATTTGATGGAGACCACGATGCAAAAAATCAGGGAGATGGTCGATGTCAATACGATTGTCGGTTCACCAATCGTCACCGCGGACGGCATCACACTCATTCCTATCTCCAAGGTCAGTTTCGGCTTTGCCAGCGGCGGTTCTGATTTTCAGACAAAGCACCAACAGCAGGGGCAGAACAATGCTTTCGGCGGCGGTAGCGGCGCAGGAGTCAATATCGTGCCTGTCGCGTTTCTTATTGTCAAAGGCGCCAGCATTAAGCTCCTGAATATTGCGCCTCCCGCCTCGTCAACAGTCGACAGAATTATCGAAATGGTCCCCGAGGTGATTGACAAGGTCAGCGAGCTCATGAATAAGGACTGAATTAGAGCGGATAAATCCGGGTCGTCTGATAATAATAAGCACTGCCTTAAATTGAATTGGGGTGGTGCTTATTTTTGACAAATTGTTTTAATAAAAGGATTTTCGCCGCAGTCATCGCACTGATCCTGCTGACAGGATTTCAGGTTCCCGCTGGAGCAGCTGCGCAACCGCAAGCGCCGGCTACTTCCGCGGCGGCGGATATCCTGATGGAAGCCTCCAGTAAAACAGTGCTATATGAGAAAAATGCCGACAAACATATGCGTATCGCCAGTACAACGAAGATTCTGACAGCATTGGTCGTTCTTGAAAACAGCGATGTGAATGATAAGGTTGTCATTCAGAATGACTTCCCGGCGATTGAAGGCTCATCTATTTACCTCAGGCACGGAGAAGAGCTGACAGTTCTCGCTTTACTTTATGGCCTGCTGCTGGAATCTGGAAATGACGCGGCTGCCGCGCTGGCTCTGCATGTATCCGGCAGTCTTGACGCGTTTTCAGATTTGATGAATCAATACGCAGAGAGCATAGGCTGCCGGAATTCTCATTTCACGAACCCCCACGGGCTTGACCATAAGGATCATTTTTCAACAGCCCGCGATCTTGCTCTCATATCTGCCGAAGCGATGAACAATAAAACATTTCGGGACATCGTTTCGACGAAGCAAATCCGCATTGCAGGGCGGTACTTTAAAAACCATAACAAACTGCTCTGGAAATGTCAGGGGGCCATCGGGATCAAGACAGGATATACGAAAAGCGCCGGCCGCAGTCTCGCGTCCTGTACTGAGCGCGATGGAATGCAGCTGATCTGCGTCACCCTGTCGGCGCCGGATGACTGGAATGATCATTCGAAGCTTTACAATTGGGCTTTCGCGAATTACGGGTGCTTACAAATCAAGAAAGAGGATCAAACCTACGGCAGTATTCCCGTTATATCGGGCAAAAAGGAAAACGCACGCATCCATCCGGCGGAAGACTACAGCTATGTATATGACCGTTCGGATGTGACAGAGATTTCCTGTGAGATCAAAAAATTCGTTTATGCCCCCGTTGCGGAGAAAGAAGCAGCCGGACTGCTAGCCATAATGCAGAACGGCAATACAATAAAGGAAATTCCGCTTCTATTCGGCGAACACGTCGAGCTGGATGAAATGATACCGCTGACGTTTGCGGAAAAGCTCAAATGGTCGCTTACACTGCGGAAACGGTAGATGAATTCGGAGGTCATCTGATATAAAATTTGAGGTGTTTCATATGCAGGAAAGACTACAAAAAATATTGTCAACGCACGGCGTCGCATCGCGCCGTGCGTCGGAACAGATGATAAAAGCCGGCCGCGTCTCGGTAAACGGCGTAATCGCCATGATAGGCCAAAGCGCCGATACTGCTGCCGATGTGATTGCCATCGATGGTACGCCATTGGGGAATGCAGAGAAAAAGGTTTACATAATGCTCAACAAGCCCCGGGGATACGTGACGACAATGCATGATGAAAAGGGAAGAGCAAATGTTTCCGAGCTTGTGACGGGCAGCCCTGTGCGCGTCTATCCCGTCGGGCGGCTTGATCTGGATTCAGAAGGTCTGCTGATTATGACAAATGACGGAGAATTGACCCATTACTTAACACACCCGTCCAATGAGAAGAAGAAAACGTATCATGCGCATGTTAAAGGCGATGTTGACAGTGCGATCGAGCCGCTGGGCGCGCCGATGACCATCGACGGCTACACGATCAGGCCGGCTGAGGTCAGAATACTGGATAAGACCTCCGACGGCGCGCTACTTTCGATTACAATTCATGAGGGGCGGAACAGGCAGATCAGAAAAATGTGTGCGAAGGCTGGTTTAAGCGTTGAGCGGCTGAAACGTGTTGCCGAGGGCGGTCTCAAGCTCGGCAATCTCAAAATCGGCTCCTGGCGGTATTTGAGCGAGGCCGAAGTGGCGCAGCTTAAGGGGGAGCAGCAGCGGACGAACCGAAAATAATGCAGGAATACACAGTAAAAACTGCATTTGATGCTTGCTTTATGCCGCATAAGCCATATAATATGTATGATATTCCATTAAAGCGCCTGGGCACTTTGTGCACTTGCTGATTACTCATGGGAGGAGAAAGGTATGGATCAAGATATTCTGTCTGTCATTGAAGCCGCATCTCCCAGCTTTTCCAAAGGGCAGCGCAGCATAGCCAGATATATTTTGGGGAATTACGAAAAGGCGGCGTTTATGACGGCAAGCCGGCTCGGACAGGTCGTTGATGTCAGCGAGTCGACTGTCGTTCGCTTCGCCGCCGAGCTCGGATATGACGGATACCCGGAGATGCGCAGGGCGCTGCAGGATATGATCCGGAATCGACTGACCTCGGTTCAGAGGATCCAGGTCGCAAAGGATTTGATGGACAGCCAGGACATTTTGTCTCTTGTCCTGTCGTCTGATATCGAACAAATCCGGCTGACGATGGAGGAAACCAACCGCAGCCACTTCGAAACAGCTGTGGAAATGATCGTTAATGCGAAAAATATCTACATTTTCGGATTAAGATCGGCGTCGGCGCTAGCAAACTTTATGGGCTTTTATTATAACCTTCTGTTCGACAACGTGCGTGTCATCAACGGGTCATCTGCCAGTGAGGTCTTCGAGCAGATTCTTCGCGTCTCGACAGGGGATGTCTTTATTGCACTGTCTTTCCCGAGATATTCGCGGCGTACGATCAAGGCCATGCATTACGCCCGCGACATGGGCGCCAGCGTCATCGGTATCACGGACACCAACACATCGCCAATCGCAAAGCAGGCTGATATCGCCCTGTTTGCCAGAAGCGATATGATTTCATTCCTTGATACGCTGGTTGCGCCCCTGAGCCTGGTCAACGCCCTGATCGTCGCCACCTCCGCAAAGGCAAAAGGCGATCTCTACTCAAACTTTGAAAAACTCGAGCGTATATGGGATGAATACGAAGTTTATGAAAAAAACGAGACATGACGTCGTTGTCATCGGCGGCGGCGCCGCCGGCATGCTGTCGGCGGCCGTCGCCGCCGAACGCGGACTCCGCGTGCTGCTGCTCGAAAAAAACGACCGCCTAGGTTTGAAGCTCCGTATCACCGGCAAAGGCAGATGCAATGTGACGAACGATTGTTCCGTACAGGAAGCCGTCGAAAACATCCCGACGGGCGGACGGTTTCTGATGAGCGCATTGAGCAGTTTTACGGCGCAGGATACGATCACCCTTTTCGAAAAGCTTGGCGTACCCCTTAAGACTGAACGTGGCGGCAGGGTTTTCCCCGTTTCCGACAAGGCCGCAGATATTGTCTCAGCGCTGCGCCGATATCTTGATAGGACCGGAGCTGAAATCGTAAAGGGCGCGGCGGAATCAATTCGGATTGAGGAAGGGCATGTCGACGCCGTCATCGGCTCGAAAAGGATATTCGAATGCAGGACCGCCGTACTATGTACAGGCGGCGTTTCATACCCGCTGACCGGCTCCACTGGGGACGGGTATAAAATAGCGGCCGCCCTCGGCCACACAATTATTCCGCCGAAGGCGTCGCTGGTGCCCCTTGCTGCGTCGCCGGATATCTGCAGGAGAATGCAAGGGCTTTCTTTAAAAAATGTCCGTCTGACTGTCAGTGACGGGAGTAAAAAGCCTGTTTTTGAGGATTTCGGAGAACTGCTCTTCACACATTTCGGCGTATCCGGGCCGCTTGTCCTGTCGGCCAGCGCTCATATGCGCGATTTTCAAAACAAGAAATACAAAATTCTCATTAACCTGAAGCCGGCGCTGGATGAAAAAAAGCTGGATGCGCGCCTGCTGAGGGATTTTGAGAAGTACCATAACCGCGATTTTTCAAACGCGCTGGGCGACCTTGCCAGTAAAATGATGATACCTGTCCTTATTGAGCTTTCCGGCATACCGCCGGAGACGAAGGTCAATTCCATCACGCGAGAGCAGAGAGGTAAGCTGCTGCAGCTTTTTAAATGCTTCAGTCTCGACGTCATTGGTCTGCGGCCCATTGAGGAGGCAATCATCACGTCGGGCGGGGTGGATACACGTGAGATCAATCCGACGACGATGGAATCAAAACGGATCAGAGGCCTGTATTTTGCGGGAGAGATCATCGACGCCGACGCCTACACGGGCGGGTTCAACCTTCAGATCGCCTGGTCGACCGCATATGCCGCCGGCAGCCACATACAAGCATAGGGGCGCGCATAGTGCGCTAGACAGTATTCATCAACTCGCAGAAATTGAAAGGAAAATCAGCATGGAAAACAGAAGCATTGCCATTGACGGTCCGAGCGGTGCGGGTAAAAGTACGCTGGCGAGATTGACGGCAAAGAAATTCGGGCTCATCTATGTCGATACAGGCGCCTTGTATCGCACTGTCGGCCTTTATGCGATCCGTAATAAGGTGACATCGAAGTATGAAGAAGGTGTGAAACGGCTATTGCCTGATATTAAAATAGAGATGATGTATGATAATGACGGTTTGCAGCGGATGATCCTGAACGGTACGGACGTCTCGGAAGAAATCAGGACACCTCAAGCGTCAATTTATGCTTCCGACGTCTCCGCTATGGTGTCGGTGCGCTCTTATTTATTAAACATGCAGAAGGAAATGGCTGAAAAATACGATGTCATCATGGACGGCCGAGACATCGGGACAGTCGTTCTCCCAAACGCAGGTCTGAAGATTTTCCTCACCGCGCAGCTGGAGGAACGCGCGCGCAGGCGTCACAAGGAGCTGACGGACAAAAAGGTTGCTGTGACATATGATGAAGTGCTGCGGGACATTGAGTACAGGGATAAAAACGACAGTGAGCGCAGCGCCGCGCCCTTAAGAGCAGCGCCTGACGCGATTCTTGTTGACACCACCGGGAAAAGCCTTGACGAGTGCTTTCATATCATTTGCGCGCTGGCGAAGGAGAAACTGGACCTATGAACCGTCAGTACCGCGCTTACAGAAGACTGTTTCACTTTCTGCGATTAATGCTTTTTTTCATTTATAAAATTAAACAGGTCGGGAGAGAAAACATTCAGCCCGGTCCGGTCGTATTCTGCGCCAATCACTCCAGCAATTTCGATCCCGTGCTCATCTCGTTTGCCGCCGGTATCGAGAATCACCTGCATTACATGGGGAAAGCAGAGCTGTTCCGTGTGCCGATTCTTGGAGCGGTACTGAGGAGCATCGGCAGCTTTCCTGTAAATCGCGGTCACAACGACGTGAGCGCTATAAAGAACTCCCTATCATACTTAAAAGCAGGCGAAAAAATCGCTATTTTTCCGGAAGGTACGAGAGTCAAAACGGAGGAAGGCGCGGAGGCGAAACGGGGCGCCGTCCGGATAGCGGATCAGATGTCCGTGCCGATCATACCTGTGTATGTGCCGCGAAACAAAAAGATGTTTCATACGTACACGATTGTCTTTGGAAAGCCTTATCTGGTAAATCCCGATAAAAAGAAAATGACACAGAATGACTATACTGCAGCTGCCGACGCGCTGATGGCGAAAATTGCCTCCCTGAAGCAAGCCGCAGAATGACTAAAACGGAGTATCCAACGGAGTTTCCTATGAAAATAATACTCGCAAAATCTGCCGGTTTTTGCTTTGGTGTCCGACGTGCCGTACGTCTGTGCGAAAAAGCCTCTGAGGAAAAAAATCGCTGCATAACCCTGGGTCCGATTATTCATAATAAAAGCGTAACGGACGCGCTGGCCGCAAAAGGTGTCAGAGAAGCTGCCCGCGTTTCCGACATCCTGCCCGGCGAAACCGTCATTATCCGGTCACACGGGGCCGGCAAGGGAGAGCTTGAAGCGCTGAAATCGGCAGGCGTCGACATTATTGACGCAACATGCCCGGATGTTGAAAAGATCCATAACATTGTCCGGGCAGAGACACTAGCCGGCAGAATGATACTAGTCATCGGGCAGCGCAGCCATCCGGAGGTTGAAGCCATTGCCAGCTGGTGTTTAAGATGCCAGATTTTTGAAACACCCGGCGAACTCAAAGACTGGCTGGATGAATCCGCAGGCAACAGGGACGAGCCTGTCTCCGTTGTTTTTCAGACAACGAATACGCGCCGCGTCTTTGACGCGTGCTGCCGGATACTAAAAAAAGAGTGTACAAATCTCAAAATATTTGATACAATATGCAACGCCACGTGCAGACGCCAGGAAGAGGCAGAGGAAATATCTCGTATTGTTGACGCCATGATCGTAATAGGCGGAAGGTGCAGCGCAAATAGCCTGAAACTCGCCGAAATTTGCCGAGCAAATTGTGAAAAGGTCTATTTTGTGGAAGAAGCAGACGAACTTGACATTTCTTGTTTCAGTGAATCTGATATGGTCGGAATCACTGCGGGCGCTTCTACGCCGGCGTGGATAATTAAGGAGGTCTGTCAGATGTTGAGTGAAGAAATGAATATCGAAGAAACGACGGAGAACGCAGCGATAGGCGACAGCGAAGTGACCATTGGCACCGATACTGCTGAAACCGTTGAATCCTTCGAAGAATTGCTCGAAAAATCAATAAAAACTTTATATACTGGGGAAAAAGTGACCGGCATTGTTGCCGCGATCACACCGACTGAGATTTCAGTTGATCTCGGTACAAAGCAATCCGGCTACATACCGTTGTCGGAGTTGACGGACGATCCGACAGTAAAAGCCGAGGATTTATTAAAGATCGGCGATACTATTGAAACCTTTGTTATGCGTGTCAATGACGTTGAAGGCACAGTCATGCTGTCCAAGAAGCGGCTTGATTCCATTAAAAGCTGGGACGATGTTGAGACGGCACGGGTTGAAAAAACCACGGTTGAAGGCGTTGTCACCGAGGAGAATAAGGGCGGCATTGTCGTCTCCGTCAGAGGCGTCCGTGTTTTTGTCCCCGCTTCACAAACCGGTCTCCCCAAGGAAACACCGATGACATCCCTCCTCAAGACGAAGGTAAAACTGCGCATCACGGAGGTAAACCAGTCCAGACGCAGGGTCGTCGGCTCTATTCGCGCCGTGTCATACGAAGAGCGCAGGGAAAAAGCGGAACAGATCTGGAATGAGATCGAGGTCGGTAAAAAATACCAGGGCGTTGTCAAATCAATGACCTCTTACGGTGCGTTTATCGACATTGGCGGCATCGACGGTATGGTTCATGTCAGCGAGCTCAGCTGGACGAGAATTCATCAGCCCTCCGAAATACTGAAAATTGGTGAGCAGATAGAGGTATTCGTATTATCCTTCGATAAGGAAAAAAAGAAGATCTCTCTTGGATACAAAACGAAGGAAGGAAACCCCTGGGAAAAATTCATTGCGTCGCATAAGGTAGGCGACAGGGTTGAAGTCAAAGTCGTGAAGCTGATGCCCTTCGGTGCGTTTGCTGAAATTATCCCCGGCGTTGACGGGCTCATCCACATCTCACAGATTACCGACCATAGAATCGGCCTGCCCTCTGAGATATTATCTGAAGGAATGGCTGTTGACGTCAGGATCACGGATATCGATAACGAAAAGCATAAGGTTTCTCTCAGCATCAGAGCGCTGATGGAGGGAGAAACGGAGCCGTCCGACATATCCGACAAAACACCCGTGGTGATTTATGACACGGATGCTCCTCCCGCGGCCGAGCCCGAACAGGGCGAGTAATCACATTTTGTATAAATAATGGGTACCGGAAGCAGTTCATGACGGCTTCCGGTATATTTTTATCGGAAATGGAAAAACAATATATATATCCTTTAACAGCTGCCTTGGAATATGGAATTTTTGCAGTCTTCTGGCAGTTTATCAGCTATTATCGGGAAATAGTTTACTATTACACTTGCTATATCAAGAGAAAATGGTATATTATATATATGTTGCTTATTTTAAAATTCGTTTTTTGCGATTTAAAACATTGAGGGAGTAGAGTATGTTCCATGTGGGAGACATGATTGCCCACCCCATGCATGGGGCGGGAATCATAGACAGTATCGAGGAAAAAAAGATAAACGGTTGTACGCGGATGTATTATGTCCTGAAGATGCCCTCTGGCGGTATGGTTGTTATGATACCAACAGAAAGCAGCGAGGCCATCGGTGTGCGTCCAATTGTCGATTCCGAGGCTGCAGAAACACTCCTGAACTCAATTAATGATATAGAGGCTGATATGACTTCAAATTGGAACAGAAGATACCGCGAAAACATGCAGAGGCTGAAAAGCGGAGATTTAACTGAAGTTGCGCGCGTCGTCAAGGGTCTTATGACACGTGACGTTGAAAAAGGGCTGTCAACAGGGGAGCGCAAGATGCTCCATTCGGCAAAACAGATACTCATCTCTGAAATTGTGTTGTCTCAACAGGTCAGTTACGAGGAAGTCGAAACGCGAATCAATTCAGTACTCGCCTAGCGGATCACCGCAGGCGCGGGGATTTGACTGCTGGCGGAGGTTTTCCCTCCGCTTTTTTCGTATATCGCAGAAATCTTGAAGAGGGAGGGGACGGTCATTGGCAATACGGCTGAAAAAAATGTTTAAGAAAAGCGGAAGCTCTGCTGCGGCAGTTTGCTCTGCTGTCGTCGCAGCCGCGGGTTCCTCGGCCAGAATGGAAGGGATCAATAAGCTCTTCGTTGAAATCGGAGGCAAGCCTGTTTTGGCGCATACACTGATCGCACTCAGCAGGTGCAGGGAAATCAGGGAGATTATCGTTGTGGCGCGTGAAACGGAAATGAATGAAGTTGCCGGGATTTGCAGCGCATATCAAATTGCCAAAATATCAAAAGTTATCGCCGGAGGACAGACGAGGCTTGAATCGGTTTATAACGGCGTTATGCAGGTCTTACCCGACTCCAAGCTTATTGCTGTTCATGATGGAGCGCGGCCCTTCCTGACTCAGCAGCTCGTCTCAACCGCCGTGGAAGCGGCGCTGAAGTTTTCGGCGGCGGCTCCGGCAGTTCCGGTGACCTCGACTATCAAGTATGCAAGAGACGGCATCGTGGAAAGGACAATCGAGAGGGACAATTTGTATGAGGTTCAGACGCCGCAGGTTTTTATCGCTGAGCTGCTCAAAGGCGCGCTTCAAAATGCCTTCGACAAGTCTCTGTACATAACGGATGACTGCATGGCTGTCGAGGCCATCGGCTGCCGTGTGAAACTGACGGAGGGCTCGCGCGAAAACTTGAAACTGACGACCGCACACGACATGATATACGCGGAAGCGATTGCACAAATGCGGAGGGACAGCCAATGCGGATAGGCCACGGTTATGACGCGCACCGCCTGAAAACCGGGCGGCCGTGCATTTTGTGCGGCGTCAGAATTCCCTGTGAGTTCGGTCCTGAAGGGCATTCGGATGCCGACGTTCCGATCCATGCGCTTATGGACGCTCTACTGGGCGCACTCGCACTCGGCGACATCGGCGGACTCTTTCCCGCTAGTGAAGAAAAGTACAAAGATGCCGACAGCATGAAGCTGCTCAAGCATGTCATCCGGGAAATCAGCGCCAGGGGCTATAAAATTAAGAATGCCGATGTGACGATCATCCTGCAAAACCCCAGGCTTTCGCCTTATATTTCGGAAATGCGGGCTAAAACGGCTGACGCCATGGAAACTGGCGTTGAAAACATCAGCGTTAAGGCAACGACCGAGGAAGGCATGGGCTTTACGGGCGACGGCACGGGAATTCGCGCACATGCCGTCGTTCTCCTGGAAAAAACCAAAGCATAATATAGCATCCTGCACCGCCTGCCGTGAGAAACGGCAGGCGATTTTTTATTCCAGGAAAGCTTTCAAAACAGAACAGTCCGCCCCGGCATATTATGTTTTGAACGGCAGCGATAGCCGCCGGATTTATAACGCCCGAGAGGAGAGCCGTTTCGTGGTATATTATCTTCTAATCTGCCGTTCGCTGACGTATGCGCAGCGTACGGCGAAAGCGCTTGAACGCGCAGGTATAACGGCCATTGTCACAAAAGTACCACAGCTAATAGCATCCGATGGCTGCGGCTATTGCGTGAAGGTATCTTCCAAGCATGTATCACACGCTCTTGTCGCTTTGAGAGACGCCGAACTTTATCCGATTAAAATTTTCGTCCTTTATGCCGACGGCAATTATGGGGAGGTCACGCTATGATTTACCTTGACAATGCTGCCACAACACTTTTTAAGCCGCCGGGCGTGCCTAAAAGCGTTGCCTGGGCTTTCGGACACCTGAGCAGTCCAGGCAGGGGAGGTCATAAGGCGGCGATGGACGCAGCGCAGACATCATATGAATGCCGTTTGGCAGCTTCGAAGCTTTTCAATGTCAGGGAACCGGAAAATATTGTTTTTACATTCAATGCAACGCATGCATTGAATATTGCTATAAAAAGCCTGGCACGGCGAGGTGAAAAGATTGTTATTTCAGGTTATGAACACAATTCAGTCACACGTCCGCTCCATACGATCGGCGCCAGGGTATCGGTCGCCGGGTCTGAGCTGTTTGAGCCTGAAATGGCGCTCATGGCCTTTGATAAGCGGCTGAGCGATGATACGGCACTTGTGGTCTGCAACCACGTCTCCAATGTCTTTGGTTATATATTGCCTGTTGAACGCATCAGCGAAGAATGCCGCAAAAGAAGTATACCGCTGATCATCGACGCTTCGCAATCTGCCGGTATTATTGATATTGATTTCGAGAAGCTTGGCGCTGAATTCATCTGTATGCCCGGCCATAAAGGACTCTACGGGCCGCAGGGTACGGGATTGCTCCTTTGCGCGCGCTCACCCGAGACGCTTATTCAGGGCGGGACGGGAAGCCATTCTCTGTCACCGGAGATGCCGCAGTATCTACCGGATAGACTTGAGGCCGGAACGCATAATATGCCGGGCATAGCGGGCCTCAAGGCCGGACTCGAATTTGTGCTGAAAAAAGGGTCAAAAAGCATTCTTTCGCATGAACGGGAATTAATCGATTTTGCGGCAGGGGAACTCATAAAGCTGGATGGTGTCCGTGTTTTCAGAAGCGATTACGGGTACTGCCAAAGCGGCGTACTGTCGTTCATTGTCGACGGTATCCCGGGTGAAACGGTTGCAGAGGCCCTGGCGGCGCATGATATTGCCGTCAGAGCCGGCCTCCATTGCGCGCCTCTGGCGCATAAAACGGCAGGAACCATCTCAACCGGTACAGTCAGAGTCAGTGTCTCATGCTTTAATTCTAAGCGTGATATCAGTGTGTTGATTTCTGCCGTCAGGAGTATCACGCATGACCAAACGCTTTACGGAAAGCTGTTATAAACATACTGAACCGAGCACAAATATACAGATTGTTCATATATATAGCGTTGCCATTTTTCAGTTTATATAATATAATGACATAATAATGCGCAAATGCGCATCAAGCTGTTCGCGAGAGATAAAATTCGGGCTGAGGATGTTAAAGATGGATTCTTTGAGGGAGTTTTTCAGAGTCATATTAAGTCTGATTATGAACGCAAAGTTTTGGGATATACTTGACATCCTGATCGTTGCGTATCTTTTCTATAAAATTATAACTGTTGTCAGAAAGACGAGTTCCGGCGGTGTCATCAAGGGTATCATCCTTGTTATTGCCGTCATGTGGCTGTCCAGCCTCTTACAGCTGAATGTGATATCGTATTTGCTCGTCCAGACCATGAAGCTCGGCGTTCTTGTTCTTATCATCCTTTTCCAACCCGAGCTTCGGCGCTTTCTTGAGCATATGGGGAGCAGCAATTTCCGTTATTTATTCGGGAAAAAGATCAAGCCGGGCACCATAGAAGCGGTGATACAAAACACCGTTGAGGCCTGTATGGAGATGTCAAAGAAAAAGACGGGCGCTCTGATCGTTTTTGAGCGTGAGATCACGCTGATCGACTATACAAAGACAGGGATGCGTCTTGATTCCATATTGTCCGATGTGCTGCTTAAAAGTATTTTTTATCCGAAATCACCGCTCCACGACGGCGCCGTCATCGTGAGGGATGACCGGATATTAGCCGCGTCCTGCATGTTGCCGATGACATCGAATACCAGCATCAGCCGTGATCTCGGAATGCGCCACAGGGCCGGGATCGGCATCAGCGAGGTCACAGACGCCGTTGTTGTGATCGTTTCGGAAGAGACGGGCTCCATATCTGTCGCCATAAACGGGATGCTTAAACGGCATCTTGCGCATGATACATTTGAAAAGCTGCTGCGGAACGAACTCATTCTTGATGACAATGCAAGCTCCTTCGGGAACAAGATCCGCAACAGATTTAAGGTGAAGAGCTGATGGTTAAAGATCGTATAAAAAAAGTATTCTCGAGCAGGATATTTTATATGGTGTTCTCGTTGCTGGCCTCTGTCGCGGTGTGGCTGTATGTGTCATACATCGAAAACCCCGATACAACAGTCACCGTCAAGAACGTCAAGGTTCAGGTGCTCAACGAGGATTACCTGACGGACAGGGGCCTTGTGATCACAGGGATCAATACGGATACCGTCACGCTCAGATTTACCGGCAAACGGAATATTGTAACCCGCCTGACAATTGATAATGTCACAGCGTCAGTTGATTTATCTGAAATCAAGGAAAAAGGCGTGAAATCCCTTGACTATACGGTCAGTATCCCGATCGACATCAGCTGGACGTCGTTTGTTTGGTCAAAAAGCGTTGATTACATTACCATAGCGGTCGACAATCTCGTAACAAAGGAAATACCCGTCAAGGGTTCATATGACGGCGGTGTTGCGGAAGGTTATCAAGCGGAGCCTATGGAACTGACTCCGTCTGTCATCACAGTTTCCGGACCGGAGCAGGTGTTATCGGAGATTTCTTACGCATGGGTTCCTGTACTGCGCGAGAATTTGTCAAAGACAGTGGAGGAAAAGCTGCCGTTTACGCTGATGGATAACAGCGGACATGAAGTCATATCGGACAAGCTGACATTGAGCCAGGATACGGTGAATGTTGTGATTCCTGTTTTTATGATCAAGGAAATACCACTGACCGTCAATCCGACATACGGTGCCGGCGCCGAGAACACGAACACCGACATAAAGATTACACCGTCCATTATCTCGGTATCCGGCGACGCAGAAACGCTGAATGAAATCAACCATATACTCCTGGGCTCGATTGATACGACGAAATTCCTCAACGCCATGACGCTGGAATTTCCGATCGTACTGCCGAACGGTACGAAAAATCTGGCCGGAATCAGTGAAGCCTCGGTGACCGTCACGATTACAGGACTCGAATCGACACACATTACAACAGATAACATTGATGTTACTAACGAAACACCCGGTTACTCCTCAGAGGTTATCACAAAAAGTCTTGAGCTTCTTATACGCGGCTCCGCCGCCGATATTGCGAAAATCACACCCGATGAAAACGGAGATACTGAGATACCCGTCAGCTACAGAGTTGTTGCGGACTTGAGCGAATTGGGCAATACCGTCGGGACTTACAGTGTTCTGGCAAAAGTTTATGTTGACGGGGATGTGGATGTGGGTGCTGTCGGAGAATATAAGATAACTGTTGCGATATCAAAGGATTAATCAGGAATGTTTGGGTATATCAGACCGCTGAAGGAAGAACTGAAGGTCAGGGAGTATGAGGACTTCAAAGCCTGCTATTGCGCGCTGTGTCATACGCTGAAAGCAGAATACGGACCATTTTCCAGGAATATTCTCAATTACGACTTCACATTTCTGGCGATGCTGTTTTGGCACGAAAATGAGAAGCCTGACCGCAAATGCGCCAGATGCATTGCAAGTCCTTTGATGAAAAAAACCTTTTGTGTGACGTCGCGCGCACTGCGGGTATGCGCCGGGTACAGCGTCATCCTTGCCTGGTGGAAGCTGCGGGATTCCGTTGCCGATGAGGGCTTTTTCCGGTCGTTACGTGACAGAATCGCTTCAATTCTTCTTAAAGGAGCGTATAAAAAAGCCGCCCGAACGTATGCTTCTTTTGAAAAGGCCGTCCGGATAGGCATGGATGCGTTACGCCTGCTGGAAAGCTCCGAAAGCGAATCTCTCGACGCCTGTGCCGATAAGTTTGCGGCCATTACATCCGCTCTCGCCGCTGAAGCAGATGAATGCGAAAAGCAGCGGGCGCTGTCAGTGCTGCTGTATCATACGGGAAGATTCATTTATATCATCGACGCATGCGACGATCTTGAAGAGGACTGTAAAAGAGGACGATTCAATGCCGTTGCGAGAAGATTCGGTGTCAAAACAGGTAAACTGTCCGATGGGGAGAAGGAAAGTCTCAAAACAACGCTCCTGCATTCATGCAGCCTGATCAGCGCGGCCTTTGAGCTGTTGCCACCGAATCCGTGGTCTTCGATACTTCGCAACATTATTTACCTCGGAATGCCCGATGCAGGTACGCGCGTGCTGAACGGCACCTGGCGCTCGGGGCGTTCGAACTCGAACAAGGGGAATGGACAAACTATATGAACGATCCGTACAGCGTTCTCGGCATTTCGCAAAACGCATCTGACGAGGAAATCAAAAAAGCTTACAGGGAGCTGGTACGCAAGTATCACCCCGACAACTACCATAATAATCCGCTTGCCGATCTTGCGCAGGAAAAAATGAAAGAGATCAACGAAGCGTACGATGTCATAACGAAAAATCGGAGCAGCGGATCGTATGCCGGCGGCGGTTCATATAACGCGGGGAGTACTTATACAAGAGCTGCCGGCGGCAGCGCGGAATTCACCAGGGTCCGTACCGCCATAAATGCAGGCGATCTGGACCTTGCAGAACAGCTTCTTGGCAGCTCTGATAACAGAAATGCGGAGTGGCACTTTTTGATGGGCAGTCTGTACTACAGGAAGGGCTGGCTGGACGAGGCGCGCCGGTACTTCGAGACGGCTGCCGGTATGGAACCCGGTAATCAGGAATACGTGCAGGCGCTGAGCTATATGTCCAGAGGGGGACAAGCGTACAGCCCGTACGGCTACACATATAACCAGCACATGGGCGGCTGCAGCGCCTGCGACATCTGTACGGCGTTTGTTTGTGCAGACGCCTGCTGCAACTGCTTCTGAGCATGAGCAAAAAGACAAGGCGCATCACGCTTGCCGCCGTTTTTACGGCACTTACTGTGATTTCTCTCTATCTGACAAACATCCTGCCGACGGTCCGGCTGGGTTTCGCAGCTGCCGCATCGCTGTTTGCTGTTGCGGCCGTCATTGAAACCGGTATCGTCTCAGCGATATTCGTTTTTATCGGCAGTTCGGTCATCAGCGCACTTCTGCTGCCGGATAAGACGGCTGTTCTCTTGTATGTCCTGTTTTTCGGCTATTATCCCGTTATAAAGAGCTTGGCTGAGAAATTCCGATCGAAGCTGCCGAATTGGGCTTTGAAGCTCGTTGTTTTTGAGGCGGCCTTCACCCTGATCTGGTTTCTTTTCAGAAGTCTTATTTTTGACGCAAAAGTCCTCGAGATACCTGTTCTCCTTGTTTATCTGATCGCAACACTGGCGTTTCTCGCTTTTGATATCGGCCTGACACGACTGATCGGTTTTTACATTTACAGGATATCGAAAAACACCAGGAAGAATATATAACAGCAGGTGTCTTATGGTTAAGAGTATGACAGGTTACGGCAGCGCAAAAGGGGTTTCCGGAGCAATTGATATCACAGTTGAGCTCAAAAGCGTCAACAACAGATATCTTGATTGCAACATCCGGATGCCGCGCGTTTATTCGGCGATTGAGGATGCCTTGAAGGCCGCTGTTACGCGAAGCATATCGCGGGGAAAGGTCGATGTCTTTATCAACATCGATTCATCAAAGGCAGACAATGTGACGGTGAAAATCAATAAACCCGTCGCGGATGCCTACATGACGGTTCTGCGGACACTTTCCGATGAATACGGCTTGTCCGGCAATATCAGTGCGATCGAATTCGCCCGGTTTCCTGACATACTCCAGCTTGAAAAGAGTGAGACAGATACCGATGCTTTGGCAAATGATATCGTGGCTGTTCTGGAGGATGCGCTGCGCGATTTTGATGCGCTGCGCTCCCGCGAGGGTGAGAATCTGGCTAAGGATATGAACCTCCGCTTGAATGAAATCGAAAAGCTCACAAGAAAAGCTGAGGAATGCTCACCGAAAAGCGTCGCCGAATACCGCGCGAAGCTTGAGGCGAAAATGGCAGAAGTGCTGCAGAACAAGGAACTGGACGCAACCCGCATTCTGATGGAGGCGGCGATCTTCGCAGACCGTGTCGCTATAAACGAGGAGACTGTCAGGCTGAAAAGTCACATTGAACAGCTGCGGATTATGCTCGCAAGCCGCGAGCCTGTCGGCAGAAAGCTGGATTTTTTGATTCAGGAGCTCAACAGAGAAGCAAATACAATCGGCTCCAAGGGAAATGACACTGAAATGGCGCGCATTGTTGTGGACTTGAAAGCTGAAATCGAGAAGATGAGAGAGCAGGCACAAAATATCGAATAACTAGAAGAAAAAGGTTACATGCCGGGGAGGTTTACGTGAAACTGATCAATATAGGGTTCGGGAATATGGTATCCGCCAGCCGGCTGATTGCAGTTGTCAGCCCTGAATCGGCGCCGATCAAGAGGATCATATCAGACGCGCGGGATAAGGGGCAACTCATTGACGCAACCTACGGACGTCGGACGCGTGCTGTTATCATTACGGATTGCGGGTATATCATCCTGTCGGCGATTCAGCCGGAAACAGTGGCCGGGAGGCTCTCCGTCAAAAATGAACAGGAGACAACGGAGGCTCCCGACAATGAAGGATAAAGGTTGCGGAAAACTATATATCATATCGGCGCCGTCCGGAACAGGAAAAAGCACCGTCATCAAAAGAATCATGGAGACTCGTAAGGACCTGTACTTTTCCGTTTCCGCGACGACACGTCCGCCGAGAATCGGGGAGACAAACGGTTCTTCCTATCTGTTCATGTCTCATGAGGAATTTGAGGAACATATCCGGAAGCAGGATTTCCTCGAGTACGCCGAATATGTCGGAAATTATTACGGGACGCCCCGAAAGCCTGTTCTTGATCAGCTCTGCCGCGGAAACGACATTATTCTCGATATTGATGTGGTAGGGTGCAGACAGGTAAAGAAAGCTATGCCGGAAGCAATTACAGTTTTTATCATACCGCCCAGCCTTGATGAGCTCGAAATAA
Source organism: Clostridiales bacterium (assembly GCA_012718935.1). Lineage (GTDB taxonomy): Bacteria > Bacillota > Clostridia > Oscillospirales > Oscillospiraceae > Sporobacter. The sequence continues at coordinate 4,906 of JAAYBH010000212.1, read as the reverse complement.
GACTCAGAATGCGCAACACAGACACTGAGGATAAGATCCTCAAGAGACTGGAGAGGGCGAAAATGGAGCTTGCGGAAAAAGATACGTACGATTATGTCGTTGTCAATGACAAGGTCAACAGGGCGGCAGAGGAAATTATTAAGATTATGGAACATGAATAATATCATGCCGCATAATACGAGAACAAGCAAAGAGGAGTGTCATTTCATGTTATATCCATCATTATCAGAGCTTTTAAACCAGGTGAACAGCCGGTATTTGCTCGTTAATATTATCGCTCAGAGAGCAAGGGAGATCTCCGTAAAGAGCGAGGAAAGCGGTGAGCCGCTTGAAAAGAAACCGGTATCGATCGCCATTGAGGAAGTCGCTTTGGGCAGTATCCGCGTCAATTATGAAAAAGTCTGCTGATGTCAACCCGATACAAATAAAGGACGGCCATGGGTCGTCCCTTGAATGCCACATATCCAAATAAAGAGGGTGCTTTGTCCCTGTCAGAACAGATAATGGTCGCCCGGCTGGCTGTGGCGGCAGCAACCTATCACATCGATAAGCCATATACATATAAGGTCCCGGAAGTGCTTGCGGACAAGCTCACTCCCGGAATGCGCGTCAGCATCCCGTTCGGCCGGGGCAACAGAAGAAGCGAGGGGCTTGTTTTATCCACAAGTTTTGAAAAGCTGCCTATATCCGGCGAAAGTAAAAAAAAGGATCTGAAATTTATCAATACGTCGTTGGATGAGAAGCCTGTACTCAGCCAGGAGCAGCTGAAGCTTGCCCTATGGATGAGCGACAGGTTCTTCTGCACGGTTTACAGCGCGGCTAAAGCCATGCTGCCCGCGGGTATGTGGTTTAAGGACGGGGTTAAACGTCTCGGCGATAAAACCGTGACGACAGCCATTCTGGATATACCGGCCGAGGAAGCGAGCCTGTTTGCCGCACAGAAAAAGCAGAGAGCGCCTCAGCAGTCCAATATTCTGGAACTTCTTTCTCAAATCGGCAGTGCGTCTGTAAAGGAGCTCTGCTATTTTACCGGCGCGTCGCGCTCAAGCGTGAAGGCTCTGGCGGACCTCGGCGTTATTGTTCTCAAGGAAACGGAAGTATTCCGCCGCCCATCCATCAAAACCATACAGGCGGACGGCCCGATCCTTCTCAATGCTGAGCAACAAGACGTATTTAATGATTTAAGCGAGCGGCTCGACAGCGGAAGCGCCGGAGCGGCCTTACTTTATGGCGTCACAGGCAGCGGAAAAACATCAATCTATATCAAGCTGATTGAAAAAGTGCTGGTTAAGGGCAGAGACGCCCTCGTCCTTGTACCGGAAATCGCACTGACACCGCAGCTCATCAGCACCTTCGCTTCATATTTCGGCGATAACATCGCCGTTCTGCATTCTGCGCTGGGAATTGGCGAGCGTTACGACGAGTGGAAACGCATCAGGGCGGGAAACGTTCACGTTGTTGTCGGGACGCGCTCAGCCGTTTTTGCGCCCGTGTCAAATCTTGGGCTGCTGATTATTGACGAAGAGCAGGAACACACCTATAAATCCGAAAACAGCCCGCGCTATCATGCAAGGGATGTCGCAAAATTCAGATGCGTAAGCTCCGGCGCTCTTCTTGTGTTGGGTTCGGCGACGCCCTCCGTTGAAAGCATGTACAGCGCCGGGGAAGGAAGATACAGCCTTTACCGCCTTGAAAACAGATACAATGAAATGGAGCTTCCGCCCGTTATCATCGCCGATATGAAAAAGGAATTAAAAAACGGGAACGGAGGTACAATAAGCTCGATTTTACTCGGTGAGATACGGGCGAACCTCGAGCGCGGCGAACAGAGTATTTTATTTATCAACCGCAGAGGGGCCAGCACGCTGATTGCGTGCGGAGAATGCGGCTACACCTTTACCTGTCCGCGCTGCAGCGTTTCTGTCACATACCATTCCGTCAACAGGCGCCTTATGTGCCATTACTGCGGGTATTCGGAGGTTGAAAGAGACAGCTGCCCGGATTGCGGCGGAAAACTCAAATTCATCGGTGCGGGGACGCAAAAGGTTGAGTCGGAGCTCGGAGAGCTGCTTCCCGGCACAGGAATCATCCGGATGGACGCCGACACCGTCTCCATGTCAAACACGCACGAAGAGCATCTGACGCGCTTTCGGGAGAAAAAAATACCGATTCTCCTGGGAACGCAAATGGTAGCCAAGGGTCTTGACTTTGAGAACGTGACGCTTGTGGGCGTGCTGTCGGCCGACCAAATGCTGTACATTAACGACTACAGGGCTCATGAACGTACCTTCTCACTTATAACGCAGGTCGTGGGGCGTTCAGGCCGCGGCAGCAAGCAGGGCAGGGCGGTCATACAGACGCTGACACCGTCAAATGAGGTGATCAGGCTCGCAGCCGGTCAGGATTACGATAGTTTTTACATAAGGGAGATCGCCCTTCGGCGGCTCACGGGAAGTCCGCCGATATTTGATCTGGTGGCGCTGACGGTTTCCGGGCAGGATGAAACTCTCGTACTGCAGAGCTGCGTCAAACTGCGGCAAGCACTGCAGGGCTATTTCCGCGATCTTGATGAAATCAAGATTCTCGGCCCGGCTCCAGCTGCTGTAGCTAAAATAAACAACAGGTATCGGTACAGGCTGTCCATCAGCTGCAAAATAAACCGGCGTATCCGGGATACGATCGCCCATGTCGTCCGGGAGGCTGCGAAAAACAGGGAATTCAGAGGCATTCACGTCTTTGCCGATGTTGATCCGTATGAGTCTTAATCTACACTGTGTTAATATATTGAACCGGCATGATACGCGCCGGTGGAGAGGATAAATATGGCGCTTAGAAACATACTGCAAGAGGGTGATCCGACACTTAACAAGCAGAGCAGGCCAGTCACCGATTTTAACGCGAGGCTTCATGAGCTGATCGATGATATGCGCGAGACGCTTCTGCACGCCGACGGAGTCGGCCTGGCTGCACCGCAGGTGGGCGTCCTTCGCCGCGTCGTACTTGTGATGGATACTGATAGGGAGGACGCGACGCCGGAGGAGCAGCTCATAGAACTCATCAACCCTGAAATTATTGCCGCTTCGGGAGAACAGATCGGCCCGGAAGGCTGTCTGAGCATCCCGGGTGTGTACGGCATTGTGAACCGTCCCGACCTGGTTAAGGTGAAAGCCCAGGACAGATTCGGAAATTATTTTGAGGTTTGGGGTTCTATGCTGACCGCCAGGGCCTTTTGTCATGAGCTTGATCATTTGGATGGCGTTCTGTTCCGGTCGCTGGCGTCTGAAATCCTGTCACCGGAGCAACTTGAGGAAATGCGGCAGCAGCACGAGGAAAACATGGACGAAGGATCCGGATCATGAGAATCGTTTTTATGGGTACGCCCGCATTTGCAGCCTTGTCCCTGGAACGGCTGTATTCGGACGGGCATGATATATGCGCCGTTCTGACGCAGCCGGACAAGCAGCAGAACAGGGGAATGAAGCTGGGGACAAGTCCGGTCAAGGAGCTGGCGTCAAAGCATCAGACATTGATCCATCAGCCGCAGAGCTTAAAAGACGGCGCCGCGGCTGATCTGCTTCGAGAGCTGAACCCGGACCTCATCGCCGTTGTCGCCTATGGAAAGCTCCTTCCCCCCGAGATTCTGTTGCTGCCCAGGTACGGCTGTATCAATATACACGGGTCTGTACTCCCTAAATACAGAGGCTCGGCGCCGGTTCAGCACGCTGTTTTGAACGGAGAGACAGTAACCGGTGTCACCTCCATGTATATGGCGCCCGAAATGGATGCCGGCGATATTATATTCACAAAGACAACGGAGATTGGAGAGGAGGAGACGGCCGGAGAGCTGTATGGAAGGCTGGCGGAACTCGGCGCTTCGCTTTTGAGCAAAACAATCCGGGCGATCGCTTCCGGAAACGCGCCGCGCACCAGGCAGAACGACGCGGAAGCAACATACGCGCCGCCGCTCACCAAGGAAATGAGCCCCATTAACTGGACAAAAAGCGTTCGGGAAATCCTCTGCCATATCCGGGGCTTGAATCCATGGCCTGTCGCCACAACGGTGCTCGACGGCTCGATATTCAAGGTTTTTAAGGGATCCGGTACTGGGCGCCACACCGGACTGCCGCCGGGCAGCATTGCCCAAGCGGGCCGGGAGGGCATTGAGGTCGCCTGCGCTGACGGAACCGTCATCATCAAAGACCTGCAGGCGCCGGGCGGACGCCGGATGCCTGCCGCAGATTATTTAAGAGGTCATCCCATATGCCGGTAAACGCAAGGGAGGCAGCATTAAAAGCGCTGATTCGGGTCCGCAGAAACGGGGCCTGGTCGGACGCCGCGTTAAACAGTGTCCTCATCAAAGAAAACCTAGACGAGCGCGACGCTGCTCTGAGTGCACGCCTTTTTTACGGAGTCGGGCAAAATCTGGCGCTCTGCGATTACTATATTTCCGCCTTCTCATCGGTGAAAACAGCAAAAATGGAACCCCAGGTTCTCGATATTTTGCGACTTTGTGTTTATCAGCTTGTTTTCATGTCGAAAATACCTGTAAACGCAGCCGTTAATGAGGGCGTTGAGCTGGCAAAGAAATACTCCAATCCCCGGGCTGCAGGGTTTGTCAACGCAATATTGAGAAAAATGGCCGTGAAGCTGCCCGAACAGCTGCCGGCTGTGACAGGCGCAACGCCACGCGAGCGGCTGTCCGTACAGTACAGCCACCCCGCCTGGCTTGTGGACGCCTTCATCGAACGGCTTGGTGAGGAGGGCGCCGAAGCACTGCTGAAAGCGAATAACGCCGAAGCAGTGATGACTGCCAGAGTCAATACACTTAAAACAGACGCCCGGACGCTCATATCGTCCCTGCAGAAGGAGCAGGCGGACGCGTCGATGCACTCCTGGCTTCCGGACT
>JAAYBH010000211.1 GCA_012718935.1 Clostridiales bacterium | reverse complement strand
TGTTGAACAGAAGCGAGGGATGACATACAAAGCATTTCATAGTATCTCCGAGGCTCCCTGCCCCGCGGTTGATTCATAGAAGGACGGTTCGTAACCGATCTGTTTTGTGTATTCGTTTTTGATGATGCTTTTAAATTGTTCCACCTTGTCCTTCCGGACGAGGCTGATGTTGCAGCCGCCGAAGCCGCCGCCGGTCATTCGGGAGCCGAGGACGCCGTCGATGCCGGAGGCGATGTCAAAGACCGTGTCCAGCTCACGGCCTGTGGCCTCGTAATCGTCCCGTATGGAGATATTGGCTTCCTTTAGGAGCGCGCCGAAGGCGGTGAGGTCGCCGTTTTTCAGCGCCTGAAGCGACAGGAGGGTTCTATTTTCCTCCGTCACACAGTGACGGACACGCCTGATAAGTGTTTTGTTCTGAAAGTAACCCTCGTAACTCTCAAGCTCCGGCAGGCTGATATCACAAAGATACTGATATGTCCCGCCGTTTTGATTGATCACCGCCAGCGCCTCAACGCATTCGCGGCGCCGCTCCTCGTATTTTGATTCGGTGTGTTTATGCATCTTGTTTGTGTTTGTGATGACGATAGTGTAATCGCCCAGCTTCAGCGGCACATACTGATATTCCAGGGTATCGCAGTTTAAGAATATGGCGTGATCCTTTTTCCCGACGGCGGCTATGAATTGGTCCATGATGCCGCAGCTGACGCCCACATACTGGTTTTCAGCCTTCTGGCACAGGACGGCGATTTCCTCCATATTCGGCTTTTCCATACCGCCCAGAGCGGCGAGGCATATTGCCGTGGCCACCTCGATGGACGCGGAGGAGGACAGGCCCGCGCCGAAGGGCATTTCGGAATGATACAGCAGGTCGCAGCCCACAAGGGGATATCCCTGCAGCGAAAGCATGTATGCGACGCCGCACTGGTAATTCCCCCATGCAAGGCTCCTGTAATCATCCAGCCTGCCGATGCCCGCCGAGATGCGATCCGGGAGGCTTGTGGCCGCCATATTGATCGTGCGCGTACCGTTGGGCCTTGCCACGACGATGGTCCGCATGTCAAGCGCGGCGGGCAAAACATGGCCGCCGTTATAATCAATATGCTCCCCAATCAGATTGATCCTTCCCGGCGCCTGGAAAATCCGAATTCCCTTTGCCAACCCGCCGTATATTTTAAGGAACGCCGACATAAGCTCTGAATAAATCACCTTTTCACCCTCTTTTAACATTTCCGGCTTCCCGTGGTTTTTTTGTCCTGCCAAAGGATTGACGCGCGGGACATCCGGAGTTATGATATGGTTATTAAACCAAAATGCGGAGGAGATTTAATTATGACTGACTTAAAGGGTAAGGTCGCTTTTGTCACCGGCGGCGCCTCGGGCGCCGGCTTTGGTATGGCGCAGATTTTCTCGGAGGCGGGCTGCAAGGTCGTTATCGCCGACGTGCGCCAGGATCACCTGGACCAGGCCATGACGCACTTTAAGAGTAAAAATGCCGAGGTGCACCCTATTCTTCTTGATGTGACGAACCGCAATGCCTATATTGCCGCGGCGGACGAGGTGGAGCGCGTTTACGGCACACCGCCCCAGCTGCTCCTTCAGTCGGCGGGCGTCAACGCCTTCGGTCCGGCGGAAGCTTCCACATATGAGGACTATGACTGGATTGTGGGCGTAAATCTGGGCGGTATCATCAACGGTATGGTAACATTTGTTCCCCGGATGATCAAGGCCGGACTCGGCGGGCATATCGTGACCATCGCTTCCCTTGGCGGTCTTGGGCCCGGTGCCAACACGGCGCCTTACTCCTGTTCAAAAGCGGCTGTCATTAACCTTATGGAAAGCTATTTCGTCGCTCTCAAGCCTTATGGCATCAGCGTCACGGCCTTCTGCCCCGGCAACATGAACACCAACATTCACGAGGCAGCCAAAACACGGCCTTCCCATCTTCAGAACACAGGCTATTATGAGTCCGATGAAACGCAGGAAGCTTACCGGAAGCACAATGTACTCGGTCTGAGCCCCCGCGAGGTCGGCGAGCATGTCATGAAGAGCATCGAACAGGGCGTCGTCATCTATATTCCCAATGACGACCGCGAAGAAATCATGCGGGTGCAAACGCAGCGCATGATGGACTATCTGACGCCTGAGGGCATGAAGAGGCAGGCAGCGATGGAAGGCGCGCCGCCGGCGGAAATGCCGCCCGAGGAAATCGCCGCCATTGTCGAAGCCAGTAAACTGGGCTGGGGCAAAGCGAAGCCGAATATCGACTGGGTT
>JAAYBH010000210.1 GCA_012718935.1 Clostridiales bacterium | reverse complement strand
CAAGTGACTCCATGGAAAGGCCGGATAGCTGGGACTGCTTTTTTAATTGGTCGTGCTCGCCGGGTTTTAGCCTGACGCTGATTTTTATGCTGCGAGGATTCAATGCCTGTCACCTCCAAACAGTTTAGGTCAGAAAGGTTGTTTTAGCTTGCTTTCAATTTTTTTAACTTATTTTATAATGGGTCTTGCAAACAATTTTTAATCGATATATCCTTTGTTTCAAGGATATCCTTTAATAATTTAAGGGAGAAAATTGCTTGAATGAATCAAAAAAATATCACAGAGTTTGAACAGAAAATATGCAGCGGCTATAGCAATATAGCGGGCATTATTGTGCTCAAACGCGGCGTAAAACAGTATGAAAACCACTTTAACGGATACACTGCCGACTCCGCTTTTCATGTGTTTTCGGTGACAAAGAGTATTCTTTCCGCACTGATTGGCATTGCCGTTGATAAAGGTTCTATCAGGAGCCTCGACCAAAAGGTATTGGACTTTTTCCCGGATTACACGCAGAAGCGAGGCGAAAAGACGGCGCAACGCGTAACTTTACGGGACATGATGACCATGACCACTCCGTTCAAATACAAGTCTGCGCCGTACACAAAGTATTTTTCAAGTGATGACTGGGTAAAGAGCGCCCTTGATCTTTTGGGCGGCAAGGGAGAAATCGGTCAGTTCCGGTATACGCCCCTCATAGGGCCGGATATCCTGTCGGGTATCCTTACAAGCGTGACCGGGCAGTCCGCGCTGGAATTTGCCTATGAAAACCTGTTTTCTCCGCTGGGGATCGATGTTACTAAGAAAGTGGTTTTTCAGACTAAAGAAGAACAGCTCTCCATTATGAAGGATCATCACGAAAGCGGATGGGTCGCTGACCCGCAGGGGATCAATACGGCAGGATGGGGACTTTTCATAACGCCTGCGGATATGGCGAAAATCGGACAGCTGTACCTGAACGGCGGAATCTGGGGCGGTAAACAAATCATATCGGCTGAATGGATCGCCGAAAGCACCAAGGTACACAGCCGCTGGGATGAGCTTAAGCTATCGTATGGCTATCTTTGGTGGATCATTGATGGGGATAGCTATGCGGCTCTGGGCGACGGCGGCAATGCAATCTATGTGAGCCCGGCGAAAAATCTCGTCGTTGCCATTGCTTCGCTTTTTAAGCCGACCGCGAAGGATAGAATCGAGCTTATCAAAAAATACATCGAACCGATATTTGAGGATTGAGTTTTGGCAGACCTGCTCTTCAATGAGGAGCCGGTCTGCTTACTTTTGAGATTCCATTTCAAACAAATATCGCTTGCAGATAGGGTTTCAGGGCACAGCCCTGACAAGAGACATATTGCCGTCACCGTGACGGCAATATGTCATGCTTGCAAAAGCAACGCATCCTACGTCTGCGTTGCGTCGAGCGACAAACTTCAGCGGCAGTCCCGTTCGGTTCCAAGCTTCTGTTTTGACAGATCGTATTGCTTCGTTTTTTCTGTAAGCAGGTCAAAATTATAAGGCGTAATGTCTGCCTGTCCGGTTTGGCTGCGGCCGGGAATGTAATAATTGATGTTGTATGCTGTTACGTACGGGAAATACGGCGACTTGAATCCGGCGTTGTCAAAGGCCTCATGGAACTCACGGGGACCGAGCCACCCGTGCCCCACGACGTAGATTTGATTGACCGCGGACATATAGTCGCCGTGCCTTCGCGTCATCAGGTATTTGTCATCGAAGTACGGGTCGGATTTTTCGCTTTCCGGCAGGGGGATGATACGGCTGTCGCTGAACATGAGGCTGATGTTAAGCTCGTCTTTCAGGATATTCACGGTGTTGATGGCAATCAGGCTGTTGTTTTTCCATGCGGGAATTCTGAGATAGTCCGCAACCAGCAGATTTTGGCTGTCTTCGTTTAGTCCCGTCGGGCGGCAATGCACCATATCCAGTGACTTCAGTTCATCCATTGTCGCTCCGAGCGCCTTGACCTGCGTGTCGGGAAGTGCCTTGTACCGTGCGATGGCCGCATCCAGCGTGAGGTCATTTTTAATGACAAACGGCTGATCGTCCTGCGTAAACCGCAGATTATCCACCACGTAGAAGGAATAGGTGTGTTCCATTATCTGACGTTTTCACCTCGCATTCTGATATTATTTTTTACTCCCTTTGCTTCGCGGAGCATATCATTGTAATCCTTGCCGTTGGCCGGAGGGCGGTACGTCACCTCCAATTCCGGCAGTGCGGTAATGATGCCCTGCGCTGCTTCGCGCCCAGCCACGTCGCTGTCCAGACAGAGAGCAATGCGGCGTATCTGAGGATGATCTTTAAGATATTGAGCCAGCGCCGCGGGTACGATTGGGTTATCCTCCCGCGGTTTGTAGACGCCGACCAGAGATACACCGTTCACCGTCCGCCAGTTGTGTCGATTTTGCTTTATCAGCGTCAGATAGGATAAAAGGTCGATTGCACCCTCGGTTACAACGAGAGCGCCATTGTTGTCCGAAGCGGTGAAGCTGAAAGAAAACCGCTTATCGCTGCCCTCCGTGTCCCGCAGGAACGTGGAATCGGACAGCGTGCTCCGCATGGAAACGCATCTGGGCTGATCTCCGTCGAATCCGACGAATACAGCGTTGTGATGCTCGCGCTCCTCATAGATTTGGCCGTGCTTGATGCAGTGATTGATGATCTCCGGGTCGATGCCGCGAGAACACAGATAGGCGAACACACGCCGGTTGTTGTCATTACGCTCCGGAAGGACAAGGGCTTTCGGCGCTGCCATAACCGGAGGGGAACGCGACTGTTCCGGGAAAGAAAAAGGACTATCGCGTAGGATAAGCCCCACGGCCTCGATGAAGTCCAGGCCGCGTATCTGAGTGAGATAATCCAAAGCCGTGCGACCACCTAGCCCGCGCGACCACCAGCACCACAGGCCGTTGGATATCTTGAGGCTGTCATGAGAGCGTGTATGATAGCTGTTTCCGCCGTCGTGGATAAGCTCATCCGGTTCATATCGCTGCAGGTAGGTCAGCAGATCCATCTCGCGGGCCTGAGCAATTTGCTCTTTGTCGTAATATTTCAATTTTCGCTCTCCTTTCTGACATAAAAAAGCCGTCGTCCCGAAAAGCAGAACAGCGGCAGCGTACATGTTTCATTCGTTGAATAGATTATTCTCATGTGATAGAATGCAGTTAAATGTTTTAACCGGCCATGCCGGGTAAATAAAAGGAAGTCAGGAGGAACAGGCCTATGAAAAATATTGTCGTGATCGTCGGCAGCCCGCGTAAAAACGGAAATACGGAGCTTTTGGCGGACGCGTTCATCGAGGGCGCGCGCAGCGTGGGCAACACCGTCGAGAAGATTTCCGTTATCGGCAAAAAGATAGGCGGCTGTATCGGCTGCAATGCATGCTACCGGGACGCGGAGCACCGGTGCATCCAGCATGACGATATGGAGGACTGTTACAAGCGGCTCTCGGCGGCAGACATCATTGTGATCGCAACACCGATCTATTTCTACGGAGTCAGCTCTCAGCTGAAATGCCTCATCGACCGGCTCCACAATCCCATCCGCAGCACTTTCAAGGTGAAAAAGCTCGGCCTGCTCGCGGTATGCGCGGACGAAAGCGAATCGGTTTTCGATTCCGTTATCACTATGTACCGCTCTGTCCTAAGTTACTTCTCCCTTGCCGACGGCGGCGTGGTCACCGTTTACGGCGTTCCGGAGAAGGGCGACATTGCGGGCAATCCCAAACTGAAGGCCGCGGAGGAAATGGGCAGAGGGATTTGACGAGAAACACGACCGCTCCACATTGATAATCCCTCATTTCTCAAAATAATTGGAAAAGCCGGAGGGGCTGTAGCAAAATGAAAAATTGCTACAGCCCTAAAAATATGCCCAAAAGCTCCTCGTCACAGGAGGAATTGAAGTCTATTGTGGAAAACAGGAGACGAAAACCGTAAGGCCAGCTCCTAAACCCGCCTTCATGTGGAAAGATATTCAGTTTTT
>JAAYBH010000209.1 GCA_012718935.1 Clostridiales bacterium | reverse complement strand
GGTAAAACGGGAATTAGAGAACAAATACGACGCGTGAGATCGTATTTTTCTTTAAAAATAAAAAAAGCACATATTTTTTAGGAGGACGGTACGAATGAATAAAGCAGACCTTATAAGCAAAATCGCTGTAAACTCAGGTCTTTCCAAAAAGGACAGCGAGAAGGCGCTTGCCGCCACGATCGATGCGATCGTAGATTCATTGAAAGAAGGGGAGAAAGTTCAGCTCGTCGGCTTTGGCATCTTTGATGTCAAGGAGCGCGCCGCCCGCACGGGACGGAACCCGAAAACAAAGGAAGCCATTAAAATTCCTGCTTCGAGAACGCCTCAGTTCAAAGCCGGCAAAGCACTTAAGGACGCCGTCGCGAAGTAGTTTTTCTGCCGTAGGCTTGCCGTCGCAAGTTTTTGGTGCAATATATTCCCAGCTCTGTTATAATAACGGCACGGATGTTTTCGTGCCGTTATTTTTATGAAACGCACCGCTCAAATGCTGTACCACAGGGAGTTCGTATGAGACTTGACAAATACCTTAAAGTATCAAGACTGATCAAACGCCGGACGGTGGCGAATGAGGCCTGCGACAATGCGCGCGTCACCGTCAACGGGCGCCCGGCGAAGGCTTCTTATGAAGTAAAAATCGGCGATGTGCTGGAGATCCGTTTCGGCCAGCGCGCTCTCAGGGTCGAGGTGACGGCCGTCAGCGAATACGCGCAGAAAGCCGACGCAGGCGCTATGTATCGTGAGATCGCACAGGGGTGATTTCGTGAAAAGGCAGTTCAAATGGGATAAGAAGTATCTCCACTGGGGTGTTACCGCATTTTTGGTCATCACCGGCAGCATTGTCTTTTTTTTAATCGTCAGCAGATTGCCTTACGTCTGGAGCGCCGTGAATAAAATCATCGGCATTCTGTCACCGGTGATATACGGGCTGGTTTTCGCTTACCTGCTCAACAAAATGATGGCCTTCTTCGAGAATAAATTCCTGATACGGGCCGGGCGGCGGCTGTTTCGCGGCAATGGGGGAAAGGCGGGCAGCTTTGCACGGATCACAGGCGTGATCCTGACGTTTCTGTGCATGCTCCTGATCGTCGGCGGGACGCTGGCTCTCGTTCTTCCGCAGATTTATAACAGCGTCCAGCTTCTCATCAATCAGCTTCCCGGTTATTACGACGACGTCGCCGCTTTATCCAGGAGATTTTTAGCCGCAAACCCCGATATGGAGGAGCTTGTCGTCAGGTTTTTCGGCAGTGTCACGGATAGCCTGACAAATTGGCTGACGGCGACCCTGCTCGAACAGACAGATCAGATCATTACCAGCTTAACAAGCGGTGTACTGAGCGTTTTGAAAGAAATCGTCAGCATTATCATCGGCTTTATCGTTTCGGTGTATGTCCTCTATCACAAGGAGAAATTCACGGCACAGTGCAAGCGGCTGGTCTACGGCTTCTTCAAGCCGAAGCGATCGAACGGCATCCTTAAAACTGTACGCTTTCTGGACAAAACAGTCGGCGGCTTCATACTGGGCAAGCTCATTGAGGCGTTTATTGTCGGCATCATCACCTACATATTTATGGTCGTGTTCGGGATGCCGTATGGTGCGCTGATTGCCGTTCTTGTCGGCTTGACAACAATAATCCCTTTTTTCGGCCCGTTTATCGGCGGTATTCCATCGGTTCTCATGATTTTGCTTGAGAGTCCGGTGAAATGCTTTATTTTTCTTATTTTCCTTGTTATTCTGCATGTCCTTGACGCAAATGTGCTCAGCCCGAAAATACAGAGCAATACGGTTGGTTTATCCGGTTTTTGGGTCCTCTTCTCGATTTTGCTGTTCGGCGGCCTGTTCGGCTTCGTGGGTCTCCTTCTGGGCGTTCCCATCTTCGCCGTGATCTACGCGTCGATTAGGGACTATAACAAAAAGCAGCTGGAAGAAAAAAATTACCCGTATCTGACGGAGGAATATGAAAGAATCCTTTCTATCGACGCCGACACCGGCACCCCGGTTTATGATAACCCGGAGGCAAGGGACATCAAGTCAAATGACAGGGAGCCCTCAGGACGACATGGAAAATAAGGATATGTCGTCCTCATTTTCTACGTATTGATCCCAGCTCGGCGGGCCTGGGCGTGCTGGAGCCTGCGCTCTATCGTATACAGCCTGCCGTCCTTCCGGAAGTAACGGCCCGTCTGCTTGAAGGTGAAGGGTACGCCGGCTTCCATACACTGGCGCCGGATGCCCAGTATCCAGTCGTAGTCGCAGACCCGGGCGTTGGGCCCCGATTCGCCGCCGGCGACGACGCCTTCGATCTGCGGTCCCAGATACCGGGACAGGTCGATCTGTTCCAGGAGCGGTTCCGTCGTGATCCCCTTGTGTTTAATCGGCGCGTCAAGCAGGAGCGGAAGGCGAAAATCCGCCATCGCCTGATTCTCGACAGTCGAATAGATCGTCACGTTCGGATACCCCTCGCCCCAGTCGTCAGGCAGCCCGACGTGAAAACGGTGAATTCTCTTGGTAATGATCAGGAAATCGAGGTCCGGCCGCATTTTGATCATCGTCCACGCCTCGCCGCGCCAGGCGTCCGCTTTGTCCAGAAAAAAGTCGGAGGTGAAGCAGGTATACACCGTCTCACCGGAGGGGATTTTCGGCGTTCCCTGCCTGTTTTTACGGAGAGGCAGATCGAAGCTTTTTGTTTTCGCCACAATGCCACTGTCTCTGCCATACCGCTCGTCCCCGCGGTAGACATAGCAGTTTTGGCAGCCGGGCGATATTTTCCTGCAGCCGTGCCATAAATTCCACATCGCCATGGTATACACCCCCGTTCTAGCGCCATTTCAGGATATACCGTCTATGCATATTAATCAATGCGATTATGAACAGTGGAGCTGATTTACTTTTACAATTTGTTCACCATTGTTTGAAACGGCGTATTATGATAGGATTATCTATAATCATTTGTAATAAGGGGGTGCCGGCATGGCAAAGAAGGCACTTGTGATTGAAGACGACATTAATATTGCCGAGCTCCTGCGGCTTTATCTTGAAAAAGACGGCTTTGAAGTTCATATCGCCGATAACGGCGGAAAAGGCATCTCGGAGTTTGAGCGCCTGAAGCCCGATCTCGTGCTTTTGGATATTATGCTGCCCGTGCTGGACGGCTGGAGCGTCTGCCGCGAGATCAGGAGCGTCTCAAAGGTCCCGATCATTATGCTGACGGCCAAGGGCGAAACGTTTGACAAGATCTCCGGTCTTGAAATGGGCGCCGACGATTATATCGTCAAGCCTTTTGAGATCAAGGAGCTTCTGGCTCGCGTCCACGCCGTGATGCGGCGTTCAGAGGCCGAAGAGGGGCCGGAATCGAAAAAGCTTGTTTTTGATAAGCTGGTCATTAACATGGATTCATTCGAGCTGATTGTCGACGGGAAAAAGGTCGAGGCACCGCCCAAGGAAATGGAGCTTCTTTACCACCTTGCCTCTACACCCAACAGGGTCTATACGCGCAACCAGCTCCTGGACGAGGTCTGGGGCTTCGACTATTTCGGCGACTCCCGCACAGTGGACGTTCATATCAAGCGGCTGCGCGAAAAACTTGAAAACATAAGCGATAAATGGACGCTGAAAACAGTCTGGGGCGTCGGATACAAGTTTGAGTTAACAGGGACATGAGAAAAAGCATTTATATCAGAAATTTCTACATGACAGCCAGCATCGTTTTCCTGAGCTTTCTGTTCCTGTGCAGCGTTTATTTTGTCTGGAGCTACAGGCTGATCATGGGCGAAAAGCAGAACGCGATGTCTTTAACGGCTAAGGATGTCGTTTCCTTCATCAAATACTCCAGCATGGGCTACGATGTGACCAGTACGGACTTTCGCGTGGCCCTCTCCACCATCTCGCATTCGACGGGCTTTGACATCCTGATTACAGATGCGGACGGCGTTGTCATCTCCTGCTCCGACAGTCAGTTCATATGCCCGCATATCGGAAGAATCGTTCCGCCGGATGTTTTATCGCTTGTATCAAGCGGCAGCGGTTTTACCAGAAACACAAACCTTGGCGGCATCTTCGGCGATATCCGCTATGTGATGGGTCTTTCCATCATCAGAATATATGACAACAATCTGATGGGCTACATGTTCCTGTCAAGTACCTCCAACGATATGGTTCAGCTATGGCGCCAGTTTGCCGGCGTCTTCCTGATGATATCGGCCGTTGTGCTCTTCCTTACTTTTGTTATATCTTTTATCACTACAAAAAAGCAGGCCGAGCCGCTCAACGAAATGGCTCACGCCGCCAGGCGGTTTGCCAGGGGCGATTTTTCGGTCCGGGTTGAAGATTCCGGGCGCATCGACGAGATCGGCCAGCTGACAGAGGCTTTTAACTCCATGGCGGATTCTCTGGAACGCTCCGAGAAGCTTCGCTGCGACTTTATCGCCAATGTTTCCCACGAGCTGAAAACACCGATGACCGTCATATCCGGTTTTTCGGACGGTATCCTGGACGGTACAATCCCGCCTGATAACCAGAAAAAATACCTTGAGATCATATCCTCTGAAACGAAGCGGCTGTCGCGCCTTGTCCGTAATATGCTGGATATGTCGCGTATTCAGTCGACGACGCCGGAAATGCTCAAAAGCAGCAGTTTTGATATCTCCGAGGTCATCCGCCTGTCGCTGTTAAGCCTGGGCACGAAAATCGACGCCAAGGGCTTGGACGTGGAGGCTGAGCTGCCGGAAGAGGCCGTTAAGGCACGCGGCGACAAGGACGCCATGACACAGGTGGTTTACAATCTGATTGACAACGCCATCAAATTTGCCGATACAAACTCGGCAATCAGGCTGTCCCTCTGGAAGCAGGGGCAAAGAGCCTTTGTCTCCGTCGAAAACAAAGGCAAAACCATACCGGCGGAGGAGATGCCGCTGATTTTTGACAGGTTTCATAAAACCGACCGGTCCAGAAGCGAAAACCGTGACGGTATCGGCCTGGGGCTGTACATTGTCAAGACAATTCTGGATAACCACAACGAGGATATTTATGTGACCAGCAGTAACGGCACGACAATGTTTACCTTTACGCTGACATTGGCAGCCCCTGAAAAAAGTGACGGCAAGCCCGGAAAGTAATTCACAATTTATTTATATTCTATTCACACATCAGATGCATTTATGGATTATCATGACAGTGTTGAAACGGTCGTTACCCGACACGCGGTGCCTTTATACTCCCGATCCATGATCTCTTTCACCGTTCCTTCCTCCCCGGTCGTAACGAACCGATTCAAATCATCCCAAATAACTCCCTCTCTTTTCGAAAAACCCCCGACGAAAGTCGGGGGTTTTTCGTGTTGGTTTTTGCTATAACTTTTGCAGCAGCTCAGAAAATCGCCGTGAACCCGTAAGTGATGCCGAATATGATAAGCCCCGCTACGAGGACGCCCGCCACGATTGTCGGGACGGCAATCTT
>JAAYBH010000029.1 GCA_012718935.1 Clostridiales bacterium | reverse complement strand
TTCTCTATTCTTTCGGCGGACTACCCATATTACCGAACGCTTTCGCTCTTGGCAGGTTCCATTTGAAATGGAAGGACAGGAGGCGGAGGATAACGATAACGGCCATACCAGCCAGCATGGCATAGACGCTTTCAGTGACAGTCCACAGGAAAATGCAGACGACGGCGCCGGCAAGGGACGCGACGGCGTAAACGTGGCGTATGAAGATGTATGGGGTATTGCCGGCCAGCATGTCGCGCAGGATGCCGCCGCCGGTGCCGGTCACGACGCCGACAAAGAGCAGAAGAAATTTGTTGAAGTCCGCTGAAACCTCATAAGCCGCCCGGATGCCGACGGTAGTAAAAATGCCGAGCCCCAGCGCGTCCATGAGGATGAGAATTTTCTCGTAAATGCGTGCATTGCGCATCATCCATCTGTGGACAACCGGTATGAAAACGATGATGGCCGTACCAATGGCAATGAATGCGTAAAGCGGATTCCGAAATGTCACCGGCGGCGTCACGCCGAGAATAATGTCACGTACCACACCGCCGCCGACGGCGGTGGTGAGACCGAGAATGGCAACGCCGAAAATATCCATCTCCTTTTTAAGGCCCGTCATGGCGCCTGATATGGTAAATGCCACGGTGCCGATGATTTCAAGCACAAGAACAAATATATCCATACAGCTTCACCCGACAGTCATTGTTGCATATTTTTCGCCAAAAAGCAATGCCAACAGTGTGTCGGGATATAAAACTGCGATGTTTGATATGATTATTTTTGTTTTTTTTGTCATATCTTATATTTGCTTTTATTGCCACAATATGGTATCATAATTGCAATTTATTCGACGATACATCTGATTATTCTGAGTGATTCATTTATGAGTCCTGGTTTGAGGTGGGAGCAATAAATACAAAGCTGATTAATATTGAAGGGATGCCGGGTTCAGGTAAAAGCGCTGCAATCCGCGTTATCGAGGAATTTTTGGCTGAGAGCGGGGCAAATGTGTCTTATTACGATGAGGATGCGCTGAACCATCCGGCTGATTTCTCGCTCCATGCGTTTATGAGGGAGGAGCAGATCAGAGCCCTGACACCGGATGAACAGCGGCAGCTGTATTCGGAAGGCGACAAAAAGCTGACAGGGCTTGTGATACCTCTGACAAAGGTAAGCGTCAGCCTTTTCAGCAAGATTATCCCATGTAAGATTTATGATAATCTTGACTGGGAATCCGAAAAACCGATTCTGCTGGAGAAATGGCAGAGCTTTGCAAAAAAAGCGATGATGAAAAGCAGGATTTACGTTTTTAACAGCGGTATTCTGAAAAATCCGATCAACGAAATGATGATGCGGTTCGACTTTGGTTATCCGGTCATATGGGAGTTTTTTTTCGGTATTTTCAGAGAGATCGCCGCGTTGAATCCGGTTATTATCTATCTAAAATGTACCGACATCAAGGCTCGAGTTGAAGAAGCGGCCCGCAGGCGGAACGCCAGCTGGCTGAACAATGCGGTTGAATATCACACATCGCAGGGGTATGGAAAACGCAACGGCATGTCGGGCCTGGACGGCTATGTGGACTGTCTGGAAGCGCGCCAGCGCATCGAGCTGAAAATCATTAACGAGCTGCCTGTGGAAAAACTGATTCTGACGGACCCGCTGGACAATTGGGAATACGCATCTCGCAAGATATGCGATGCGTTGAAAATGAAAAGCACGGTCTGATACATAAAAATTGCGGCAGCGGGGAGACCCGCTGCCGCTGCTTATACATCGCCGGTATTTTGCATAAAGCTAATTTTTCAGGCTGTGCTTGACCCGGTCCGCTTCCTCGGCGCGCTTGCCGTCGTTGAATCGGTCGAGGGTGCCGACAAGATAACCTGTAATGCGGCGTATGCGCTCAAACGGCACTGTTTTCCAGTGATAAGTCAAATCAGCAAAATCGCCGTCCAGAGCAATATCTATTCCCGATATGATTTTATCGGGATGTATTTCACAGGCACGTCTTACATAGGCATCCATTTCGGACGAAGACAGCTCACCGCCGGTTACTTTTACGTCGATCATAGAACTTCCTCCCCTATATATAGTATCGAACTATCAGTTTCTTCACTATATCATGTTTTGACTGAAAAGTCTATATCCATTTTTAATTTCTCCTGCGGGCTGGTGCAGGCGTTAAACGTAAAAAAAGCAGCTCCCCGAAAACGGGAAGCTGCGGCTTGACCGGTCAGCTTGCTGTTGGAGAGGCCGTCGCTCTGCCGGGGGACGTACCGGGAGAAGTCGCGGGGGAAGTACCCGGCGATGCGGTTGTGACAACCGGCGGCGGGCTTGGCGAAAGGGTGGTTTTGGGAGTCGGCGTGGGACTTGGGGTGGGGGTGGTGCCTGTCGGCGTACAGCCGGCTAAAAACATCGCGGCAAGGATGACGGTCAGGGTGAGTGCAATGAGCTTTTTCATCATCATAGTACTCCTTACATAATACTTTCACATGAATGTAACTCAATGATTGCGCCGATATGGCTCAAAGTCATCTTTGACATATTTCATATAAATTATTCCTGTAAATAAGAAAACAGCCGCATATCACTGCGGCTGTTCTCATCGTTGTCTTATTGCCTGCTGCTGTCGTCTTCTTTTTCTCCGGGATTGAAAATATTCTTAAAATCCGCGGGTGGGTCACCCGATGAAGTACCGTGTGCTCCCTGGGACTCATGATACTCTTTGGAGAGCTCCACATAGACGCCGTCGTCATTGTTCTCGGGTTTTTCCTTTTTGGGGGGAGTCTGTCCGTCATGCTCGCACAGCCATTTGAAATCATCGCCGTCCATCGTCTCATTTTCAAGCAGATATTCGGCAGTTGCGACCAGAATATGCTTGTGCTCCGTGAGGATCTCCTCGCATTTTTGCATCGCCTCGTCGAAGATGTGCTTCACCTCGTCGTCGATGAGGGCGGCTGTCTTCTCGGAATAGCTCTTTGTCTGGGAGAAATCCCGGCCGATGAAGACGGAGTGGCTGCTGTCGTCAAAGGAGATCGGGCCGATTTTTTCACTCATGCCGAATCTGGTAACCATGGAGCGCGCGATGGCGCTGGCACTCTGTATGTCGGATGATGCGCCTGTTGAAATGTCGTCGAGCATGAGCTTTTCAGCCATTCGCCCGCCGAGGGCGGATACGATGCGCTCGAACATTTCGCTCCTGGAATTAAACGGTTTATCTTCCGTGGGGCGATAAATCGTCATGCCACCGGCTGCGCCGTGAGGGATGATGGTGATATGGTGAACGGGATCGGCGTGCTCCAGGAAATGGGAGACGACCGCGTGGCCGGCTTCATGGAATGCCGTGAGTCTTCTCGCCTTTTCCGTCATGACGCGGCTTCTTTTCTCTGGGCCGGCGATGACCTTGAGCGTCGCGGCTTCGATTTCCTTCATGGTGATAAAGCGTTTGTTGAAACGGGCTGCGAGCAGGGCTGCCTCATTGAGCAGGTTCTCCAAATCGGCGCCTGTAAAGCCCGGTGTCCCCTTGGCAATACTGCCAAGATCCACATCGTCGCCGAGGACCTTGCCCTTGGCGTGGACCCGGAGGATCGCCTCGCGGCCTTTGATGTCGGGGAGGCCTACATAGATCTGGCGATCGAAACGCCCCGGGCGCAGGAGCGCGCTGTCCAGAATATCAGATCTGTTCGTCGCCGCCATGACGATAACGCCCTCGTTCGTCGTAAAGCCGTCCATTTCAACCAGGAGCTGATTGAGCGTCTGTTCACGTTCGTCGTGGCCGCCGCCGAGGCCGGCGCCCCGCTGACGTCCGACGGCGTCGATCTCGTCAATAAAGATGATGGAGGGGGCGAGTTTCTTTGCCTGATCGAACAGGTCGCGGACGCGGGAGGCGCCGACGCCCACATACAACTCGACAAAATCGGAACCTGAGATGGACAGGAACTGGACGCCCGCTTCTCCGGCCACCGCTTTGGCCAGAAGTGTTTTGCCCGTACCCGGAGGTCCCACCAGGAGCACGCCCTTCGGGATTCGTGCGCCGAGAGAGATGTATTTCTGAGGACCCTTAAGGAAATCGACAATTTCCTGGAGCTCTTCCTTTTCCTCTTCAGCGCCCGCAACGTCGGCAAAGGTGACCTTTTTCTTTTCTTCACTGGCGAGACGGGTCCGCGCTTTGCCGAACTTAATGACAGACTTATCCCCGCCCACACCGGAACGGTTCATCATGGCGTTCCAGAGCAAAATAAAGAAAACGATGATGACGATATAGGGTATCAGCGAGAACCACCAGGGGGCTTGCCAGCCGACACCATAATTAAACCCGAAGCCCTCATCCTGCTGCAGCTTCGCAACCTGCTCCCTGCCGACATCCTCGTAGAATATGTTGACGCTGTACAGCTCGTGGGTGACGATATTGCTGTCTGTATCCTTGTAGTTCTCCTTCAGCTGTATCGTCAGGGTGGTGTCCTTGATGTCAAAATACTCAACCTTTTCGTCCTTGAACAGGCGGACGACTTCCGAGTATTCTATGACCTTCCCGTTGCTGCCCTGATTGGCCACCAGCAGGTAAACAGCCGATACGAGAATAATAAAGACAAGTATATAAAATCCTATGTCACGGGGACTTCTGTTTTTTTGCTTCAAATACTTTTCACTTCTTTCGTTATGTGGTTTTCATTACGCGTAAATATCCGGTTTCAGTGAGCCGATGAATGGAAGATTGCGGTAATGTCCCGCGTAATCAAGACCATATCCCACATAAAACGCATCAACACATTCAAACCCGACATAGTCGGCGCGCAGCGGTACCTTTCTGCGGGAGGGTTTGTCAAGAAAAGTGCAGATCTTTAAAGAGGCGGGGTTCAAGCTTGAAAGATATTTCTTCAGGAATTCAAGCGTCAGACCCGTATCCAGGATATCCTCGACGATAATCACATGCCTGCCCTCCACGACGGAGTCAAGCGCTTTGGTTATTTTAACCTCGCCGGATGTTTCCGTACCTGCGCCGTAAGACGAAGCGGTGATAAATTCAATATCGCACAGCATATCCATGTGCCGCGACAAATCGGCCAGAAAAATAAAAGATCCTTTTAAAACGCCAAGCAGCAGCGGCTCTTTTCCTCTGTAGTCTTCGGACAGCTGCGTGCCAAGCTCCTTCACACGGGTTTGGATCATTTCCTCTGTGAAATAAACACGCTCAATATTATTTCTCATATGCCGTCTCCCCGAAAATTATCTCCAGTGTTTGATCACCGGCTTTGCTGACCGCTCTGTTATCTATGCCGATGCCGTAAACTGCGAGGACGCCCTTTTCGTCGGTGATGACAGGTATGAGAGAGCGTAATCGACGCGGAATCCGCCGTTCGGTAAATAATTTTTTCAATGTTTTTGTACCATTTCGGCCAAAAAGGTTTATTTTGTCTCCCGTTTCACGCGGTCTGATGACGATTTTACCACAGATGTTATCATATTTGAATAGAAAAGTCGTAAAAGATTTATTAACTTTCTCAGCATTGTCGCATTCGGCTGTAAACGGATATCCGCAGGTGACGGTCAGTCCGAGCTCCGGTATTCGGATATGACAGCCGGCCGTCAACTCAACCGGGGTAAAATCACCCGCCGGCGCCTCTTGTGTCAGCACAATCCTGTCGTATACCCTGCGGGCGGCGCCGGAGGGCAGCGAAACCTCTCCTGAGACACTGCCGGATGCTGCGAGGGCCAAAACGGACGCAATATGCGCTGCAGAGAGATTATTGCCATAAACGAGACGGATCACACGGCTTGAAACGGGCCGTGGAAGGCCGGCAAGGGCGGCGGCATTAAACGAACGATCCCGGCAATGCTCATGAATATAAGCCTTCGCCAGATCATTTATATATGCGTTATCTTCCCTTATCAGTGATGTCGTCACTGAAATATGCTCCAAAAACCTGGGATTCAGTTCATGCAGCACAGGAATGACGCGGTGCCGGATGATGTTCCTGCTGTAGATATCCAGTGCGTTTGTGGAATCCTCGATATACGGAATGCCCCGGCGTGTCAGGTAGCCGATGACGTCCTCCCTTGTGAGGGTAAGCAGCGGCCGGATGACACTACCCCTTTTCGGCGGGATCCCGCCGAGACCGGCGAGACCCGTACCCCGCGCCAGATTCAAGAGGACGGTCTCAGCATTATCATCTGCCGTGTGTGCCGTTGCAATCCTTGCCGCACCGATATTTTTTGCCGTTTCATAAAAAAAACCATAGCGCATCCGGCGCGCCGCTTCCTCGACCCCGAATCCCATGGAACTGGCAAACGCGGTCACGTCGCCGCCGCCCGAATAAAGTGTTATATTTTTTTCCCTGCAGAAGCTTTCGACAAACCGGGCATCCCGGTCAGACTCATCTCCTCTGAGCCGGTGGTTATAGTGGGCGGCTGCCACCATAAAACCCCGTTTTTCCGAGAGCTCGAGGAGCGCCGCCAGAAGGCACATCGAATCGGCGCCGCCGGAAACGGCGGTGAGGATGAGGCCTCCGTCAGGAAACATGTCATGTTTTTCCGCAAATTTCACCAGTCTGTCCAGCATTGATGCAACCTGCTTTACTCCGTGTGATACCGGTCAACGGAAACATAAGACGTAAATTCGGGCTGCCATTCCAGCTCAATGATATCCGTTTCACCGCGCCTGTTTTTCAGAATAATGCACTCGGCGATATTCTGTTGCTCGACTTCCTTATTGTAATAGTCTTCCCTGTAAAGGCCGAGAACAATATCGGCGTCCTGCTCGATGGCGCCGGATTCCCTCAGGTCCGAGAGCATCGGGCGCTTGTTCTGCCGGCTTTCGTTGGCGCGGGAGAGCTGCGACAGGCAGATAACGGGGATGTTGAGCTCCTTAGCCATGATTTTCATCATACGGCTGATATCGGAGACCACCTGGGTTCTGTTTTCACTCGCGTAAGCCATACCACTGCCGGCACTCTGCATCAGCTGCAGATAATCGATCACCACAAGTCCAAGGTTATTGAGCCTGCGGCATTGGGCGTTCATATCGGCCACCGACAGGGAGGGGTTATCGTTGATCAGCAGATCGTAACCGCTGAGCATGGAGGCCGTCTGGCCCAGCTTGGTCCACTCGTCGGTCGTCAAACGACCTGTCTGCAGCTTCTTGCCGTCGATATGGCTGGCGGAGGACAGCAGGCGCAGAGCCAGCTGCTCTCTCGACATTTCCAGGGAAAATACGGCCACGGTCTTACCCGAGGTTTTGGCCACATGCAGCGCGATATTGAGCGCAATGCTCGTTTTGCCCATACCCGGGCGTGAGGCAATCAGGATCAGATCCGATTTGTTCAGGCCCATAATTTTCCGGTCAAGGTCGTGGAGGCCGGTAGCCAGGCCGGGGAAGCTGCTGCCGCTTTTGGCGGCCTGAGACAGCTGATCATAGACGTCAATCAGGATTTTTGATATCGGCTCAAGGCCGGCCGCACTTCTGCCCTGGCGGAGGGCATATATCTTTTTTTCTGCCGCCTCCAGTATGGACATGGCGCCGCCCGTGCCCTCCAGAGCCATGTTCATCACGTCGCCGCCCGCGTCGGCAATGGAGCGAAGCAGCGCCATATCCCTGACAATGGCGGCATATTCCATGACGTTGGCCGAGGTGGGGGTTATATTGACAAGCTCAAGGAGATAAGCGGCGGAGTTTTCGTTCCACACTCCGGAAACGCGCATCTGCTCCAGAACCGTCACGGGGTCCGTGACCATGGAATATGTAAACATTGAGAAAATCGTTTCAAAAATGGCGCGGTTCGTTGACGAGTAAAAATCGGCGGCTTTAACGACGCCGACCACATCGCCGATACAGCGGGAATCTATAATCATAGAGCCGAGCACCGCCTGCTCCGCTTCTATGCTGTGCGGCATCTGCCTGCCCAACAGCTCGTCCATACTCTCACACCCCTGTACTCTGTTTGGACGGCCAATGGCTGTCCTCCGCGTTCATATCTACGCTTCCGTGACGATCAGATGGATCGTTCCGGTGACTTCAAAACCCAGCTTGCATTTGATCTCATAGGAGCCGTAAGCTTTGATATGCTCATCCAGCACGATTTTATTCTTTTCGACAGCCACCCCGTGCTGCGCCATCAGGGCGTCGGAAATCTCCTTTGTTGTGACGGCGCCGAAAAGCCTGCCGCCGCCGCCGGATTTCGCGGTAACCCTGACGACAACACTCTCCAGCGCCTTCGACAGCGCGCGGGCTTCGGCCTTGTCGTCCTCCAGCTTTTTCAGACGGGCCTTTTCCTTGAGTTTCATCGTGTTTAAGTTATCTGCCGTCGCCTCGACGGCAAGCTTTCTCGGGAGCAGGAAATTTCTTGCGTAGCCGTCGGAAACCTCTATCAGCTGGCCTTTTTTACCCTGGTCCTTAACATCCTGTTGGAGAATGACTTTCATAAACGTACCTCCGGTTGTGATTTTGATTATGGCGCGTTTTGCACCAGGCTTTCAAGATATTTGTCGATGGCATTCGTCAGGCTCTCCATGATTTTCGACCGGTTCATCCCGCTGATCTGAACACCGGCTGTCGATTGGTTGCCCCCGCCGCCGAGCTTTTCCATAATAATCTGAACATTGATATTGCCGATGCTTCGGGCTGAGATAAACGTGTCGCTCCCATACGGCGCGATGACGAAGGAGGCCTGGATCCCGGCGATATTCAGCAATTCATCGGCGGCCTGGGCAATAATCACCCTGTTCTGCTGGTCTTCCGAAAGGGCAATGGCGATGCCCGGTTTATAAATGCGCGCATCGCGGATAATCGAATACTTTTCCATGGTAGTCTCAAAGTCGGATTGGAGGAGACGCTTGACGTCCGTCGTGTCGGCGCCGGACCGCCGGAGATATGCCGCGGCGTCAAACGTCCGGCTGCCGGTATGCACGGCGAAGCTCTTTGTATCCAGCACGATGCCGGCAAGCAGCGCCTCGGCTTCTATCCTTAAAATGTCGTTCTGATCCACAAGATACTGCATCATTTCCGCTACAAGCTCCGAAGCTGAGGAGGCATAGGGTTCATGGAAATTTAGTGTCGCGTTTTCGATGTACGTGGCCGCGCGCCGGTGGTGATCGATGACAGCCACATGGTTGCAGGAGAGCAGCAGCGCTTCGGATTCAACCTGCTCGGGCCTGTTCGTATCAACAACGACAAGAAGACTTCTGCTGTCGGCCATCAGGATCGCATCCTGCGGAGTAATGAAAACGCTGTTGTACTCGGAATTCTGACGCAGCCTGCTGATCAGATTCTCAGCGACGGTGGACTCCGTGTCAATCACAATGTAGGCCTTTTTACCGCGCTTTCTGGCAATGCAGCAGATCCCGACGGCGGACCCCACCGAATCAAGATCCGCGTATTTGTGGCTCATGATAAAAATGGCGGAGGCATCGCTTACGAGCTCACCGAAGGCGTTGGACATCACGCGGGACTTGACCTTTGTCCGCTTCTCCACCTCGGCGGAATGCCCGCCGAAGAATTCAAAGTTGAACTTGTTCTTAATAACAGCCTGATCGCCGCCCCTGGACAGCGCCATTTCAATGCCCAGTGAAGCAAAACGGTAGTTCTCGTCAAATGTCTTGCCGTCCTTTCCGATGCCGATGCTGAGGGTCGCCTGGACGCCGCCGGCCCGAATCGTCTCCCGCACGGCATCGAGAACAGAGAATTTGTCCGCGACAAAGCTGCCCAGATGCCGTTCTTCAAACAGGAAGAGATACCGGTCCCTGTCGTATTTGCATAGGATACCGTCGCTGCCGCTGATCCAGGCGCCGATTTTATCATCGATAGCCGACAGCAGGGCGGATTTGTCTTTTTCACTCAGGCTCTTGATCAGCTCGTCGTAATTGTCAAACATGATGATGGCGCATGTCATGCGCGAGCTCAGGAATTCGTCATATTTTTCGGCGTATTCCGTAATGTCGACCCAGTAGGCGGCAGCCATGATATCATCCGGTTCGCTGGGAGTATTAACGAGGCTGCCGAAGACCTTGTACCGCCGCCCGTTGAGCGTGATCAATTCCGGACATTCATTTATGCCCTCCGCCAGCCATTTCACCGAAAAATCGGGTATCAGGTCTGTGATACGGACTTCAAGAAAGCGTTCCTTACCGCCGGCAAGCGCGGCAAAGCGGCTGTTGGACCATAAAATCACATGGTTGCTGGGGTTGAAAATGACAATGGGAAGCGGAAAATTTAAAAGCGTGCCCTTCGTTGCCGATTCCGTACTGGCGGCAACCGATTCAATGTACTTCATAAGCTTGATTGACCGCTTTTTAGAAGACAGTTTGCTGAACAACGCCAGAATAATCACAACGAATGCTTCGGCGATGCCCAGATACAGGCTGTACTGTCCGAAGAAAATCGTCAATATCGCAAAAACAAGCAAAAGCGACAGGTAAAAGCTGATACTCGGCTGAAATTTATCAAGAGGTCTTTTATTCAAGTATGACACCTCGAATACAGCGGTAATGGTTTGTTGATGATGGTTTATTATAACAAAAGCGCGGGCTGTATACAATAGCCGCGGCGGCGTCTTGGGTAATAAACGGTTTTTTGAGAGGATAACGGCGGATGAGTATGGAAATACTGGCAGATATCGGACATGATGACAACTGAGCGAAGTGGAGCGTATCAATATGAAAGCGATCATTATGGCGGGCGGGGAAGGGAAGCGGCTGCGGCCTTTGAGTGCCGACAAGCCAAAGCCGATGGTGGAGCTGCTGGACAGGCCTGCTTTAGAACATATCCTCGAACTGCTTGTCAAAAACGGCGTGGCGGAAGCCTGCCTGACACTCAAATATCTTCCGCAGATCATAACGGATTATTTCGGGAACGGCGAAAAGTTCGGAGTCAGGCTCGACAGCAGGATCGAAACAGAAGCGTTGGGCACGGCCGGCGGTGTTCTCAACTGCGCCGATTTCATTGGCAATGATGATTTTCTTGTCATATCGGGAGACTGTGTTTGCGATTTTGATCTGAGGGCGCTGATAGAATTCCATCGCAGAAACCGGGCCGATGTCACACTGGCGCTGTACAGCCACGAGGAGCCGTGCGAGTATGGCCTGGTGGTCACGGACGGCGTCGGCAGAATCGTTCGGTTTATTGAAAAGCCGGCCTGGGATCGCGTGCTGACAGACCGGATCAATACGGGGATTTATGTGATTTCACCCCATATCCTCGGAGAAATCCCGAAAGGTACAGCCTACGATTTCGGCCGGGACCTCTTTCCGAAGCTTCTTCGGGAAGGCCGCAGGATGTACGGTTTCAACGCGGAAGGATACTGGTGCGATATCGGCAGCACCGGCGCTTATCACCAGTGCTGCCTCGACGCCCTCCGCGGCAGAATCAAAATCGACCTGCGCGCGCCCATGGCGGACAACGGGATATGGTGCGCATCCCAATTACCCGGGGACGCTGTGCTGATACCGCCTGTTTATATCGGCAGAAACGCCGTGATCGGCAGCGGCGCCGTCATCGGCCCGCTGACCGTGATCGGCGCGTCATCCGTTATCGGGGCAGGCGCCGTCGTCAGCCGGTCTGTAGTAAACGGCGCTGCGATCAGCGAGAATGCCGATCTGGACGGCGCCGTCCTTTGCAGCGGCGTTACCGTCGGCCGGAGCGTTTCGCTTCAGGAAGGCTCGGTCATCGGTAGCGGCTGCGTCATCGGCGACGGTTCGGTCATATCCGCCGGCGCTAAAATTTGGCCGGGCAGGCAGCTGGCTCCCGATTCGGTCATCTCGGGAATTATTACCCAGGAAAACCGGGGAGGCGGCCTGTCGTTTATGACGCCAGGTATCCTCTCAGGTGAACCCGGTATCGCCGTAACGGCCGATGCGTGCCTCAGGCTGGGTGAGGGCGCGGGGGAATACGGGCGCGTGGGTGTCGGATGGTGCGGCGGCGAAACCGCGCGCGTCATGGCGGAGGCCTTCGGCTGCGGTGTCTGCACGGCAGGCGGCGAGCTCGTCCGGTACGACGGTGGTTTTCCTTCTTGCGCCGCGTACGCAGGGCTTCTCTTTGATCTGCCTCTGACCGTTTTTTTTGAGGAGAAAAAAAATCACATCACCATCGCCTTTTTTGGAAAAAACGGCGGAATAATCCCGCGGGATGCGGAGCGGAAGCTCGAAATGACCCTCTTGGAAGCGCGTCAGACATCGCTTCTGCAGACAGGGCGTGCGTCTGCGGTGTCGGGTGTTTGCGAGGCCTATGTAGCCGCCGCCGCACGGCAGGCTTATGCGATGATGGAGAATACCGGGGGCCTAACCGTGGCGGTGGCAGGGGGCGGGGCTGAAAACAGAGCGCTGAAAAATGCACTGCAGCTGATGAACTGCACCGTCACTGCCGGAAAAGCAGGGGCGCCCTCCTTTGAGGTAACCTGCGGCGGCAGGGCACTGGCGGCGACGGACGAAGAGGGGTATCGTCTGTCGGACGACCGGCTCAGGGTCATGACGGCATTTGTCGAATTTGCGTGCGGGACGGCGGAACTGGCGGTACCCTACGAAGCGCCCGTCGCCATTGACAAGCTGGCGCAATATTTCAACGCTGCTGTTCTGCGCGCTGGCCGGGACGGCCAGCGCGCAGAGGAGCTGTATCAGCATCAGATGATCATGCGTGACGGTGTTTTTGCAGGCGCCAGGCTGTGCGCCTGGCTGAAATCCCGCGGTGAACCTCTCTCAAGCCTTCGGCGAAGGATACCTGAATTCTCATCCATGACACGGGAGGTCTCACTTAAAAAGGGCCGGGGAGCTGCTATGCGCCTGATGTCGTCCTACGGCGCCGGAATGGCGGCTGATCTGGCGGCCGGTCTTCGGCTCAGCACAGATCGCGGCTGCGTCTATATTTCACCTCTGCGCGAAAAAAGCGCGCTGAAAATTCATGCCGAGAGCTTTAATGAGGAGACGGCAGAGGAATTATGCACGGAATTTGAGCGCAGGGCGCTGGAAGTCGACCATCACTGATGAAATCCCCAAAAATATACAATATCCGCCGCATTCTTAAAAAAAAGTTGCGGCGGTTTCCATATTTCAATATAATAACAGTAGAGCGCTTCCCAATAATACACATATAAGGGCGATTTTACTGATGAAAAGAATACTTGTTTTGGCTGCCGTTCTCGCAGCCCTCCTTCTGATGTCTGGCTGCGCGGGAGGTATGCCTGCCAACACGGTCTTTTCGGCAGGCGATTTGAATGAAAAAAATATCGGAGTCGTCAAAGGCTCGGCAGCCCTGTTTTATGCTCGCGACTACGGGAAGCTGCAGTCGTATGAATCCGGCGAGACGATGCTCGTTGACCTTAAAAACGGCGTCCTGGACTGCGCCGTTATGGACGAAGCCCTTGCCAAAAGCCTGACAGGCAAGGTACCCGGGTTAAAGCTGCTGCCGGAGCCCCTTGTCGATTCCGAATTCTGTTTTGCCATCGCCAAGGAAAATCCCGATCTGCTGGAGGCTGTCAACGGGGCGTTGAAGAAGCTGAGGGAGAGCGGAACGCTTGAGCAGATTATCGAGGGGTATCGTCCCTCCAACACCTTCAGATATAAATCGCCCGAGAGCATTGACCTCTCCCGCGGAAAGCTCACCCTGGCGGTGGATGCGATCATTCCGCCTTATTCGTATCTGGATGAAACGGGACAGCCGGTCGGCATCGATATCGACATTGCCCGCGCCGTTTGCGATATCCTTCAGGTCGAGATGGAGGTGTCCGTCGTCACAGAGAGCGATCTGATCATCACCGTCCAATACGGCAAAGCCGATTTTTCGCTTGGCGGCGTCACCAATAACGAGGAGGACGCCAATCTCGTGGTCTTTTCGGACCCCTATGCCGAATGTACCCAGGTCATCGTCACAAGGCGATAAGCGGGTGGAAGCACAAAATCCGCAGCCGGTTCGGCTGCGGATTTTATCT
>JAAYBH010000208.1 GCA_012718935.1 Clostridiales bacterium | reverse complement strand
TCTGGTTCTGACCTTGGTTCTGGTTCTGCCCCTGCTGGCCCTGGCCTTTCATACCGGATATAATCTGAGGGATTTTATCCATGAGGCCTGTCGCGGCTCCGGCGGCATTCATCGGCAACAGCGAAACATTTTGGCCGTCGATGACGATCACGGCGTCGGTGCAGAGCTTCGCGCCGAGTCCGAGCGCCCCTGTTCCCGTCGACGAGCCGGAGCTGCCACCCATACCGGGTGCGCCAGCCTGACCCTTCATATTGGCGTTGCCGCTGCCGTAGCCTATGGAGATCGACACGACGGGCAGGAAGGTTTTGTCACCCTGCGTCACCGGCTTGCCGATAATGCCTTCTTTCTGTGTGAAATCCTCCAGGCTTCGAAACAAAGTATCCACATTTTCAGTTAAGTTGAGCTGATCCATAATTTTTTCTCCTTCTGGTAATCTTTTTTTTGAGCATATTGAAAAGTGTTTGACCGGCGTTCAGGTGCGTTGCAGCCTCGATGCGCAGGAATTCGCTTTCAGGGCTGAACTCCGGCTCCAGCTCAATGTCCGCCGTTCTGATCAGTGCGGCGGCAAAGTCGGCCGCTGCGCTGAATACTCCAGTCAAATGCGGTTCGTAAAATCCATAGGAAATCCTAGCCGATGTGTTTGACAGGCTCATCGATTCAAAAAAAGCTGTTACAGGCCGGCCTTTTTTTCTGGACTTCCTAAACCCCGCGTAAATTTTCTTCCGGAATAAGAAAACCGTGATATACAGATGGTAATCGATGATTCTTGCCTCAACCCAGACAAACCGCATCCATCCGGCCGCCGCGTACATGACCATCTCGTTTGTGTCAAATAAAAACGAGATGGCAACGGGCTTTAAAAAAACAGCAACGAGAACGGCCGCGGCTATGATGAGTAAGAGCAGCAAAAAAAACATAAATTCTACCTCGCCCTTATTGTGGCGTGTTTTAAGTGAAATATGATTCAATGATTCTACCAAAAAGAAATAAGCCGGAGATCACCTGTCTCTTCCGGCTTCTGACTTTATATTCAGATATTCAAACCGCATTTGCCAGGTCTGTAATAAACCTTTTTTCGAATTCCTCGGCAGAAATCGGTTTGCCCAGCAGATAGCCCTGCACCTGCCGGCAGCCCAGCTCGGTGAGGAGCCGCAGCTGCTCCGCCGTCTCAACGCCCTCTGCGATGACTGTCTTGCCGACGGCGTTTGACATGGAGATGATCGCTTTGACAACCTCAACACCGCTCCCGCCAGGCGCCGTCAGGCCATCGACGAGGGATTTGTCGATTTTTATCCGGTCAAAATGGTATTTATTCAGATATCCGAGCGAGGAATAACCGGAGCCGAAGTCGTCGATTGAAACAGAGATATTCAGCTCTTTGAAAAGGTCGAAAATCGGCTTGACTCTGGATTTTTCCTCGATCATTAGATTTTCCGTTATCTCCGCATCAATCCATGATGTGTTGAATTGATTTGCGGTGATCAGGGTTTTCAGCGTCATGAAGAAATCGTCCTCTGAAAGCTGCTTCGGAGAAATGTTGATGCCCATTTTCAAGTGGAGTGAATATTCGGTATTCCATTTGATGATCTGTTCAACGGCCTTTGTCAGCACCCATTTGCCGATTCTGCTGATATAGTTGATCTCCTCGGCGACGGGGATAAAGACGCTGGGAGGTATATAGCCGTGTTCAGCGCTTTTCCAGCGGATCAGCGCCTCTGCACCGATCAGCTTCTTGTCGGGCAGAGCGAACTGCGGCTGATAGACAAGCTCAAACTCCGCCTGAAGATCGGCGTTCCGGAGGAGCGCCTCAATCTTGTTTTTGCGGCTGATGCTTTTTTTAAACGCCGGACTGTAAAAAACATACTTGTTGTAGCCCTCCGCTTTTGCCCTGTACATGGCCATATCGGCATATCTCATAAGCGAGACGACGTCGGCAGCGTCCCTTGGGCAGGAGGAAATCCCGATGCTGATCGTCAGATACAGGCTCTGCCGGCCGACATGAATCGGCGCGCCGCAGACGCCGATGATCTGCCTGCAGCATTCGGCCATCACATGGCGGGAAATGCCGCCGCGCAGGAGTATCACGAACTCGTCCCCGCCGAGCCGCCCCAAGACAGCGCCGCATTTATTCCACGATGTCAGCCTATGGGATATCTCGATGATGACCTTATCGCCGACATCATGGCCGTAACTGTCGTTGACGGTTTTGAATCTGTCCACGTCGAACTGAATGACAGCAAGCGTCTCGTCTTCCTTCAGCGACCTTACTGCCTCGTCCAGGAGGACGAAAAAATAACGCCTGTTATATAGGTTCGTCAACGTATCCTGATTGTCAAGGACGGCAAGCTCCCGGACCTGTTCGCCGATCTGTTTTGCGAGATTTGCGTTGATGGAGATCTCGTTTTCCAAAAGCCTCTCATTTTCCTTCGCCAGTCCGATATACTTGATGGAAGCGTGGCTGAGCGCGATGACGCCGGCATAAATGAGCAGATCGATAATAAATACACCCTTCGCCGCGGTGGCTATGATGGGAAAAGCCAGCAAACAATACCAGCGGCTGCCGCAAATATCGTCCGACCCGGAGAGGTCCTCCGGCCGGTTTTTTGACATTGCTTTCAGCAGCGTACCAAAAGCGATCAGCATCAGCGACAGTATATACACAACGTCGACAGCGGAACCCGTATAATAAAGGCTGTGGTATTTACAGTAAAAATAATATAAGTCGGCCGTGAAAAAAGACGCCAGGCCTGCTCTGGTCAACCAGGTGTGAAACGGAATACGTTTTCCTAAGCCCGAAAAAATGAGAATTCCCAATTCTATGATGATGAATAATCCGAAGAAAGTACCCGCAGAGGAGACCAGACCGACAGTTGTCAGGAACTCCGCCGCCGTATCGCCCCTGTCGAATAAAACTGTCCATATAAAAAGGGTGCCGATGATGCCGACTGACAATGCCTCCACCAGATTCCTGATCAGC